>JAGWST010000362.1 GCA_028869325.1 bacterium
AGCATGCGCTGAGCGCGGCGGGCTTCACGCTGAACGTGCTCTCGCGGCAGAGCAGCGACGCCATCTCCGCCAACACCATCATCTCACAGGAACCGGGTCCAAGATCGACGGCGCAGAAGGGCGCGGCGATCAACGTCGTGGTCTCCACCGGCGCGCCGCCGGCGAACGTTCCCAACGTCACCAATTCCGGCCTCCAACAGGCCGAGAGTTCGCTGCAGCAGGCCGGTCTGCAGTCCGTCGTCCAGTACACGGTTGCGCAGGGCGCGCCGGTGGGGAGCGTGATCGGCCAGCAGCCCAGCGGCGGAGCCTCCGCACCGAAGGGATCAACGGTGACGTTGATGGTCGCGGTGCCGGGTGTCGTGCCCGACGTCGCCGGCATGAGCGTCGCCCAAGCGCGTGCGAAGCTCGCGCAGGCCGGCTATACCGTCGGCAGCCTCTCCGCGGAGCCGCAAGGACAACCCGGAGTCGTCGTCAGCACCGATCCCGCGCAGGACACCGAGCTCGCGCCCGGGCAGAGCGTGAATCTGGTGGTCGGCGCCTCCAACACCACCCAAGCCCCGTGACGCCCGTCTCCGGGCAAGCGTGTTGGATGGGCGGTGCGAGGAGCGGAGCGAGATGATCATCCTCGGCGTCGATCCGGGATTGGTGCGCACCGGCTACGGGGCCATAGACGTTGGAGCGCGCGGGGCGCAGCCGCGGCTGGTCGAGGCGGGGATCGTGGAGCCCAACGGCCGTGAGAGCCTCGAACGCCGGCTCGCCGCGTTGTTCGATGGATTTCGCGAGGTCCTGCTGGCGGTCTCACCCGAGGTGGTGGTCATCGAGGAGCTCTACACCGTCTACCGGAATCCGCAGACGGCGATCCTGATGGGCCACGCGCGCGGTGTCTGCGCACTGGCCGCCGGGCAAGCTGGGACGCCGCTTCGGCATCTGGGGCACAGCGCCGTCAAGCGGGCCCTCGTAGGCCACGGGACGGCAAAGAAGGAACAGGTAGCGAGGATGGTCGCCGCGCTCCTGCATCTCGCCGAGGTGCCCGAGCCGAACGATGTCTCCGACGCGCTGGCACTGGCCCTCGCCTACGCCAACGTGCACCAGCACGAGGAACGGTTGCGCTCGATCGACGATGTTCTCACGGATCACGGGTACGCTCGCGGAGAGAGGCGAAGAGAAGGCGCTCGTCGAGGTCGCGGGCCTCTGCTATGAGGTGCTGCTACCGCCGTGCGTTGCGGAGAAGCTGCGTGGCGCCGAGGGGCGGGCACTGACCCTGGAGATCTACAGCCAGCTGCAGACCGACGGCAACGCCGGGCGGTTCGTCTTCTTCGGGTTCACCAACGCCATCGAGCGCGAGTTCTTCGAGGCTCTGCTGACCGTCGCCAGTATCGGGCCCAAGTCCGCATGCCGCGCCTTCAGCCAGCCGATGCACCGCATCGCGCGCGCCATCGACGAAGGCGACCACGCCTATCTGCGCTCGCTGCCGGGCATCGGCCAGCAGAAGGCCAAGGATATCGTCGCCAAGCTGCAGGGCAAGGTCGCACGCTTCTTGCTGATCCGCGAGGCCGAGCACGCCGAGGCCGCCACACCGACGCCGGACTTCGCTCAGGAGGCACTGGCCGTGCTGCTGCAGCTCGAGTACAAGAAGGCCGAGGCCGAGCGCATGATCGCGCAGACGCTGGAGGCCGCTCCGGAGCTCACCGACGCCGAGCACCTGCTTGCCGAGATCTACCGCAGACAGAAGGGTGCCATTGCGTGAAGGGCCGGTGCATCGTATGAGCGACGCAAGAAAGCGGCTCCTCTCGGGCGACGATGCGCTGCCGCAAGATATCGCTGGGGCGAGTGCCGACGATCGCGTCGTCTCGCCGCGCGAGGGCATCGAGGACGAGCTCTTCGGCGCCACGCTGCGTCCGCGGACGTTCGATGAGTACGTCGGCCAGCGCGAGGTTGTCGAAAACCTACGCATCGCCATCGCCGCGGCGAAGAAGCGCGGCGAGCCGTTGGAGCACGCGCTCTTCTACGGGCCGCCGGGGCTGGGAAAGACGACGCTAGCCACGCTGATCGCCCACGAGATGGGTGCGGCGCTGCGCCCGACCTCCGGACCCACGCTCGAGAAGCCGAAGGACTTAGTCGGCATCCTGACGGCGCTCGAAGATGGCGATATCCTCTTCATCGACGAGATCCATCGCCTGGGGCGCGTCGTCGAGGAGTTCCTCTATCCCGCGATGGAGGACTTTCAGATCGACTTCGTGGTCGACCGCGGCGCCTATGCCAAGACGCTGAAGCTGCCGCTCAAGCGCTTCACGCTGGTCGGTGCCACCACGCGCGCGGGGCTGCTGACCGCGCCGCTGCGAGAGCGCTTCGGCCTGCTGGCACACATGGACTACTACGATGTCGCCGACCTGCATGCCATCGTGACGCGCAGCGCGCGCGTGCTGGGCGTGCCGATCGACGCCGCGGGCGCTACCACGATCGCCTCGCGCTCGCGCGGCACGCCGCGCATCGCCAACCGTCTACTGCGCCGAGTGCGCGACTTCGCGGAGGTGATGGCCGACGGCGCGATCACGGAGGAGGTCGCCGACGAGGGGCTGCGCCGCGAGGGCGTCGACGTACTGGGGCTGGATCGCCTAGACCGCGCCTTCCTGGAGGCGATCTGCACCACGTATCGCGGCGGCCCCGTCGGCATCGGCGCCATCGCCGCCACGCTCAGCGAAGAGGATGAGACGCTCGAGGACATGGTGGAGCCGTATCTGCTGAAGATCGGCTTCGTGGCGCGCACCGCCAGCGGCCGCAAGGCGACGCCGCGCGCCTTTCAGCACCTCCGGATCGACGAACCCAGCGGCCCCGCCGCGCAACCGCGGCTGATCTGAGAACGTCACTCCGCCGCGCTCGAGCCCTCGCTCACCCGCGCGAACGTCTGACGCGCCGGCTTCGCCGAGAGCTCAGCGCTGAAGTCGATCAGGCGATTGTCAGGGCCAAGGAGGGCGCCGGCGAGCAGAAGCAGCCCGCCAAGGGCAAGAAACACGATCTGAGTGTAGCTATACGGCACCCACCGGCTCATGGCAAGCATACCGACGGAATAGAATGCGGCGGGGATCGTCGCCAGGCTGAATCCGAGCCCATAACCTGAGGCTCGAACTCGTGTCGGAAAGCTCTCGGTAATATACGCCGTAACCAGGGCCCAAACCACCAGCGTCGGTACTTGAATTGCGATCGTGGCAATCGCGAGACTGACGGGATTATGGTATCCGCTGGCGACCAGCCACACGTAGACCGGCGGGGTAACGACAATATTGACTATCCCTATGATCGCGTAGAGAGACTTCCTCCCAATCGCTTGGCCCAGCATCCCCGCGAGTGGAAATAGCAGCGCACCGATGGCCGTACTGATGAAGATGACAAGGGTACTTAGCGAGCTATCCACGCCGAGCACGACATGCAGAAGTGTCGGAAGAGAGCCGGCGACGGTGTTCAACGTCAGCCAAGCGCCTAACATGAGAATGAACACTTGGCAGAATCGCCAGACTTGCTTCCGGGAGAAGAGCTCTTCCAGTGGGGCTCGCGGCTTGGTGACGCCCAGCCATACTTCAGATTCCGGCACCGTACGATAGTAGTACGCGAACATGGCGAGAGCGAGAAGCACCCCGATGAAGAAAGGGATCCGCCATCCCCACAAAGAGTACGGTGCCATGGCGGAACCGGCTGGGATGAACTTCAGCAGAACAAATGTCAGGGCGGTGTTCACGGCCAAAGCCGACGGATAGCCAATGTTGCAAAACGCACCCCAAAGGCCGCGGCTCGTCCGAGGTGCGTACTCGACGGCCAGCGGTGCGGCCCCCGTGTACTCGCCGCCGATGAACATCCCGCCGATCAAGCGTACGATCCCAAAGACGGAGACGGCAACCAGACCCCAAGAGGCATAACCTGGTAGAAGGCCCATGGCTAACGTACAGAGGCCAAACCCACCGATCGAGATCAGCGTCGTCTTTCGGCGGCCGATCGTGTCACCAAGGTGTCCAAAGACGAAGGCCCCGAGTGGTCTCCCCACCCACGAAATCGTGAAAAACACCAGGTACGCGATGGTGGCCCTGGTGGCCGGCGAAATGGAGGGGGGTAGAAAGTAGACCTGGGCCGGCGCAAGTGCAAGGACGGGAATATACGCGTCAAATGCGTCGACGAAGAACGCAAACTCCGCGCCTCTCAGTGCGTTACGACCCCTCACCAAGTTGAGGGCTGCACTCTGAACATCACCCACAGACAACCTACCTCTCGCAGGTGGTCGCATTGAGGCCCTGGTGTAACCAAAGGCCTTCCCAATGGATAGACTGAACTAGTCTAGGCATGTACGGACAGGCGCCCATATCATAGCCGCGGGAATATCAAAAGTCAATCCGCTGGAGTTACGGTGATTTCGTGAGCGCGTTCATTCGGTACGATCGCGCTGCCCGCGGGCTACGGAGCATAACGCGACTTCATCGTGACCTCAGGTGACCTCGGCCGGAATGGACCCCATGCGCCCCGACTGGAAGTCCTCGAAGGCCTGTACCAGCTCTTCGCGCGTGTTCATCACGAAGGGACCGTAGCGTGCCACCGGCTCGCCCAGCGGCTTGCCGGCGAGCAGCAGCACGTGCAGCGGCTCGTCCGACTCCGGGGCAGCGCGCAGCGTAACGCCTTCACCGTCGTGCTCAAAGAGCACCGCCGCATGCGGCCTGACGATGCCCGCCTCGCCATCGCCGGCGAGCGTCCCCGCGAAGACGTAAGAGAAGGCGTTGAACGAGGCCTCGATCGGTTGCGTGAACGCCGCCCCCGGCTGCAGCGTCACGTGCAAGAAGAGGATCGGCGTGTGCGTCTCGATGACCGCGCGCGTCGACTCGACCTGGCCGCCGATCACTTTTGCGCTTACGCGGCCGTCGGCGCTGCGCCAGACGGGGATGCGGTCGCCGGCGATCTCCTGGTAGCCCGGCTTGACCAGCTTCTCCGCGCGCGGCAGGTTCACCCACAACTGAAAGCCGTGCATCTTGCCGCCCTCGCGCTGCATGCGATCCGAGGGCATCTCCGAGTGCACCACGCCGGCGCCTGCGGTCATCCACTGGACGTCGCCGGGGTGCAGGCCCCCCGCGTGACCTGCGGAGTCGCGGTGCTGCATCTCGCCGTCGAGCAGGTAGGTCACCGTCTCGAAGCCGCGATGCGGATGGTCTGGCGCGCCGATCGCCTGGCCCTTGCCGTAGACGACGGGGCCCATCTCGTCCAGCAGCAGGAACGGATCGAGGTGATCGAGCCTGGCGGTAGGGAATGGGCGATGGACGATGAACCCGGCGCCCTCTTGGAACTCGGGCGCTGCGATGACGGCTGCGATGGAACGGCTTTTCATGGGCGTGTTGTCTCCCCATACCCAGAAACACGCCCAGGGTTGCAGGCTAGATGGCCGAGGAGGTCAGCGGCTTGAACATCGCCATGAAGAGTGCAGGGGGCACCATCCGCATCAGCCCGTCACGGCAGGGTCTGCGAACCCGCCCGCGATCTTAGGGGGCGTCGGGTCGGGGATCGTGCCGGATGAAGTTCGGCTCGTTGGGCATCTTCACGTGAGGCAGGCTCTTTGCGTCGAGCACGGCGCCCTGCTCCACGATACCGTTGAGATAGAGCAGATACGCCGTCACCGCGTAGACCTGATCGGCGCTCAAGGTGCCGGGCCGGTCGAAGGGCATCGTGCGGCGGATGTCGTCGAAAGCGGTCGCGGCGTAGGGCCAGTAGCTGCCGACCGTCTTCACCGGCTTAGCCGTCCCAAGCGATCCCTTTCCGCCGACTAAGCGGTCCATCGGCCCGCCTTGACCCTGGGCACCGTGACACGCGGCGCAGGTGGATGCGTAGACTCGCTCGCCTTGGCGCACCGATCCGCTTCCCGGCGGCAACCCGGCGCCGCTGGGGTGAGACGTCGTCGTTCCACGCCGAAACCTCGCTCGGCGTCGCCGCTCTGCCGAAGCCGAAGTCGCCTGTCTTTGCGGCGCTAGCCGATGCCGCGAGAACGAAGAGCGCAGCGGAGAGGAGCGCGCCGGCACGGACGAGGTCACGCGTGAACATTGGTCACCTCCCCGCCGGCTGCGACGTGCCAACTCTGGATCGCGTTCAGGTGATAGACGGAGTTCACTCCGCGCAGCTCACGAGGCCGTGCGTGAGCTGCACGGTCTTCTCCGTGGGCTGCTTCCACTCGGTGAGGCCGTTTCCGGAGCACTCGAGAAAGTGCACCACGGAGACGGAGGGATAGCGCTTGAGATCGTTCATCGTGAAGATACGCGGGCCGTCTACCATCCCGTGGATCATCAGACGATGTTCGCGCGGATCGATACTGGGCACGCCGCTGTGGTTGCGCTCGAAGAACAACCCATTGGGCGTGATGATGCCTTGCAGATCCTGCAACGGCGTGAAGTCCCACGACGAGAGCTTGGTCGGCGTGAGCTCCGTGGGCACGCGCATCACGCCCTTCTCGTGCGGAGAGGGCGAGCCATACGGCGTCAGCGGCGTCCCGAGCTCGTGCGCGCGTTCCGGTATCGCCGCGCGCTCCGCAGCTCGAGCGGAGTCCCGCGTGCCTCCAGCAAGGCCCGCGGAGCCCGCGAGCGCGGCACCGGTACCTCCCATGCGTGATAAGGAAGCGACCACGGATCAGCCTGGGCTCGATTTCCCCAGCCGCCGTTCGGCCACCTACGCGCTGTGCGCGTCGGCGCATGGTGAGACCAGGGCCAAGCGGCGCCTTGCGCCGAAAGAGCCGGTCCATGACACTCGGCCGGCGCGCGCTGATCCGAGGCGCCGTCGGCGCGGCCGCGGCCCTTGCGTTGCCTCGCGCCGCCCGGGCGACCGGCGGCATCATCGAGGGCGACGCCGACGCGGCACAACTTGGCGCTACCCCGCCGCCGATCTCCGTGCGTCCGCTCCCCGGCGACTCCGTGCGCGTGCTGCTCCTGCGCGCAAGGCCCTCCGTCTCCCTCAGTGCACCGCAGGGCTTTGCGCTCTTCGATCGCGCGCCGGGCACGCCACCCCTGCTGCGAGCGGCCGCTGCGCAACCGCTCGCGGTGGACGCGGCGCTTCTTGCCCGCGCGAGCGGTGGCGCAATCGCCGAGGCGCTAGGCGAGGGGCCGCTGTACGTCGACGGCCGCCCCTACCGCGGCCGCCTGCTGTTGATGAGCGAGGGCGGTGGCGTGCTGGTGGTCAACGAGCTGCCCGTGGATCTCTATGTCCTTGGCGTGCTGGGACGCGAGATCTCGCCGGCGTGGCCGCCGGCCGTGCTGCAAGCGCATGCGATCATCTCACGCACGTATGCGTTGGGCCGGCGCAAGGATGCCGCGCACGCCTTCGATCTCTCCGCCGGCACCGCCGACCAGGTGTACGGCGGCATGAGCGCCGAGTCACCGCGAGGCAACGACGCCGTCTATCAGACGCGCGGCCGGCTGCTGTGGTACGCGGAGGGCCTGGCCTCGGCATTCTTCCACTCCTGCTGCGGCGGCCACACCGAGAGCGCGAGCGCGCTATGGCGGCAAGAGATTCCCTACTTGCAAGGTGTGGCAGATCCGTACTGCGTTGGTGCGCCGCACTACCGCTGGCGCTCGTACATCGGCTGCGATACCCTGCGCAGCCGGCTGGGGCCCGATATCAGCGATGCCGGCCAGATCAGCGCGCTGCAGCCCATCGACATCGATCCCTCGGGGCGCGCGACACGGATCGCCGTCGATGGCTCGCGTGGCCAGCGTGATCTCGAGGCAAAGGTCTTCCGTCAGCGCATCGGCACCAGCGTGGTGCGCTCGACGTTGCTCCATCGCATCCAGGTAGCGGATTCGCCGGAGCGGCTGCAGCCGGATCCGGCCTTCGATGATCCCTCGCCGGCGCCGCCGCCGCAGCCTCCGCGTGGCGGTCCCCTGGCCATGCTCGAGGGGGCGGGCTGGGGCCACGGCGTGGGCCTCTGCCAGTGGGGCGCGCGCGGCTTGGCGCTGCGCGGCGGCAGCGTGTCGGAGATCCTGGCTTTCTACTTTCCCGGCACCAGCGTTCGCTCGGCGCCCTCGAGCGCTGGCGCTCAGACGCCCAGGTAGCGATGCATGAGCTCGGGCTGCTCGAGCTCATCCCGAAGGCGCGACGGCTTCGAACAAGCGCGCGACCGACCGGGCCGCGCCGAGGTCGGCGGCGGCCTCGATCAAGGCGGCCGCGCGCTGCTGGTCCATGGCCATCACCAGCTTGCGGCGCAGCTCCTCGCGCCCCAGCGGACGATCGCCGCCGCCGCGGTTGGCCATGACGCGCTCCGCCACGCAGCGGCCGTCGTGCAATTCGACCTCCACGACCGCAGGGAACTGCACGGGAAAGAGCGCGTCGCACGCCTCGTCGATCACCACGTCGCACTTGGCCGCTAGTCTCCTGCGCGCCGGGTCGGAGAGCGCGCGCTCCGTGAAGTCCTCGAAGCCCACGCCCAGGCCGCCGCCGCCCACCATCGCCGTCGCAAAGACGAACGGCGCGCTGAAAGCCGCATGATAGGGCGTCTGCGGACGGCGTTTCTCTTCGATCGGATCGCCGATGGTGCGATGGCTGGCGCGTGCGGTGCCGATCGTCACGTGCGAGATCTGCTCCGCCTCCACTCCCTGCGCGCGCAGGCTCAGGGCGGCGTCGACGACGGCGTGCGTGAAGTGGTTGCACGGATACGGCTTGAAGAAGATGCGCGGCGTCTCCCAGCGCTGGCCCAGCTCGTCGAGCACGGCGGTCCGATCCCAGCGCTCTCTGCAGTACGCTTCGAAGAATCCGAAGCGCCCCTCCAGAACGCTAGGCGGTCCCGTGAGACCGTACGCCGCCAGCTCCGCCGCCGTCACCGCCGCGTGCGCAGCCCAGCCGCAGTGGATGCGCTTGACGGAGCCGCCGGCGCGATTGGCCT
>JAGWST010000363.1 GCA_028869325.1 bacterium
CTCGCCGTCCCGCGCACGGCAGGGTCCGCTCGTCAGGCGTGCGAAACGAGCACGCCGATATGAGTCAGACGTCGCTGCGTACACTCCCGGCCGCGCGTTTGCGCGCCATCAACGTCGCGCTCGTCGTGGCGGGCTCGCTGCTGATGGCCATCGGCGCGCACGTCGCGGTCCACGTGCCGTTCAGCCCCGTGCCGATCACCGGCCAGACCCTGGCCCTGCCGATCGTCGTCGCGCTGCTTGGGACGCGCCGTTCGGTGGCCGCGATGCTGCTCTACCTCGCCGAGGGTGCGAGCGGCCTACCCGTCTTCGCCCCGAGTACGGCACCCAGCGTCGTGGCGCTCATCGGCCCGACGGCCGGCTACCTCTGGTCGTTTCCCGTCGCGGCGTACGTGATCGGCGCGCTCTTCGATCTCGGCCTCGGCGTGCGCGTCGCCGGCCGCGTCGTCGCCATCGTCGCCGGAGAGATCGTTGTCTTCTCACTCGGCGCTATCTGGCTCGCCCACTTCGTGGGCCTCGAGCGGGCCGTCGCGCTCGGCGTGGCGCCGTTCGTGATCGGGGACCTGCTCAAGGTCTCCATCGCCGCCGCCGTCGGCGGCAGCGCCTCGCGCCTGCTCCCGGCCATCTTCAGAGGCTGACGTTGGAACCGCTCGACCTGACAAAGCTCCCCCCACGGCCGCCCCACGAGGAGCTCGACGGCCTGATCTTCCTGCCGCGCACCATCGATAAGCTGCGCGCCTCTCTCCCCGGCGGCAATCGCGGCGACTACAGCATCGCCGGCTTCAGCGTGGCGATGTTCGAGACCATCGGCGTCAGCGAGGAGCAGATGCTCGGGGCCGTCCTGGAGGCTGCCACCGACGAAGACGTTGCCCGCTGGCTGCGAGGCCACGCCGACACCGCAAAGTATGCCGTGTTCAAGACCTGGCTGGAGTCGCGCGAGCTCAACGACGAAAACCGCGAGCGCCTGCACAAGCGTTATCCCGTCTGCGCGCGCGACAGCGCCTTGATCAAGCTGATCGATATTCTCCGCGCCGACGATCGGGAGTGCTTCGCGAGCCCCCGATAGCCGGCCCAACGCGCTGTAACTCGTCGTCCCGCCGTCCGAATACTGGAGCGAGGGCATTCGAGATGCGCGCCATCGTGCTGTCGGCCATCTTGCTCCTGACCATCCGCGTGGGGGCCTTCGCCGTAGACGCCCCGCCCTTTGCCGTCCTGCAGATCCAGACGAGCCACGGCCTGCGCTCCGCCACAGTCCAAGTCGCCCCGGGCCCGCGCGGCATCATCACCGTCGTACCGGGGGCTACCTTCGGCAGCGTTACCGTCATGCGCATCGACGAGGACGGTGTCGTGCTCTCCGACGGCATCAAGGTCGGCATCGATCGCGATC
>JAGWST010000364.1 GCA_028869325.1 bacterium
CCCTCGACCGAGACGAACACCATGCAAACGATCATTCGGAAGGCGGTGGAGAACAGACACCGGAAGATGCGCTCGCAAGGCTCATATGCGGCATTGTGTAGCAATTGTATCGGCTTAGTCATGCTAATGTCGATCACCTCATCGAGGGAGAGATGAACGGACGCGTCTACGATCTGCTGAGCGCCTTAGCGGAGCGTCGCGTTCTGGGCCCCCTTCGTGAGCGGCTGCTGGGCGGGCTATCGGGGGAGGTGGTGGAGATCGGTGCCGGCACGGGTGCCTCGTTCCGCTATTATCCGGCCGAGGCGCGCGTTCGCGCTATCGAGCCGGACCCCGCGATGATGGCGCAGGCTCGAGAGCGGGCGGCCACGGCCAAGGCCACCATCGCCTTGCTCCAAGGCGACGACACGCTGCTCGACGGCTTGGAGCCCGCGAGTCTCGACTACGTCGTTGCGACCCTGATGCTCTGCAGCGTCGAAGCGCCTTCGGCGACGCTGGGGCGCATATGCCGCGTGTTGAAGCCGGACGGCAGGCTCGTCACGATCGAGCACGTTCGGTCCGACGGTTTCATCGGCATGGTGCAAGACGCGGCCACCCCGCTGTGGCGCCGCTTCACCGGAAACTGCCATCTCAACCGATCGACGGAGGATGCGATCCGCTCGGCCGGATTCCAGACGAGCGGGATCCGCACGCGGCGGTTACCGTTCCCGCTCCCGGTTCAGCGGCTCATCTACGGAGAGGCTCTCCCGCAGCGCGCGGGCGAGGGCGAACCGGTACGCTCAGCGCGCGCGTAGGCGCTGCAGAATCTCGACCAGACTCTCCGGCTCGCGCATGCCCGCGACGGCGGGGCCGCCCTCCCAGGCGAAGGCAGGGACGCCCCGCACGCCGGCGCGCATCCCCTGCTCCGACGCCGTATCGACGGCCCGGCGGTAGCGGCGCTCGCGCCACGCAGGCTCCACCTCCGCCGCATCGACGCCCTCAGCGGCGGCCATCCGCCCCAGTACCGCGGCGTCGGTGATGTCGGCGCCTTCGGTGAAGAACGCCCGCGCCACCGCGTGATGGAAGCGCCCGGAGGCATCCTCACCCTGGAGGGCTCGCACCAGCTCGCCGGTCTCCAGCGCGAAGCGCGAGTTGAGGTTGCGCTGCGGTGGCTCCATCGGCAGGCCTACCCGTTTCGCCAAATCCATGAGGTGCGCGCGCACCTGCGGCCACTCGCTGGGCGGAAAGGGCTTTGGCGTGCCGCCCGGCGGCGTCTCGGGATGAATCTCGAAGGGCAGCCAGCGCAGGCGCGCGTCTAGCCGGCGCGCCGCCTCCTCGGCCCAGACTGAGCCGAGATAGCAGAAGGGTCAGATGACGTCCGACCAGGCGTTGATAACGTTCATTTGCGTGCCACAACCTTCGCCAACAGATCCAGGAGTCCGTCGAACGAGCGCTCGTGGGCGTCCTCGGCGCGGCGCCAGAGGCTCTCGGCATCGGGCGTCTGCAGTTGCACCTCCAAGCGATGCTCCACCAGCGTCAAGCGCTCAGCGCGCTCGCTGAGATAGAAGCCGTGCGTCCCGTCGAAACCGGCGGTGAGCAGGCGCCAGACCAGGGCCTGAGGCGGCTCGAAGCGCTCCAAGCGCGCGTGAAAGGGTCCGTGCCACTCCTCGCTCTTGCCCGCCTCCAGCGGGCCGGCGGTGCGCTGGAAGGGCTGTGACTTGAAGGGCCAGATCTTGTCGGCCGAGGTGCCGAGATCGGCGATGAGCTCGAAGGCGCGGCGCGGCGTTGCCTTGATCTCGCGAGAACGGACGACGCGCAACTGCTTGCTCATGGGCGCGTCTTTTGCGCACGAAAGAGGCACGGCCCTGCAGCCGTGCCCGAACGATCGACGCGTAGAGTGTTCTAGCGGATCAGGCTTTGAGCTCGATATCGACGCCGGCCGGGAGATCCAGATGCATCAGCGCATCCATCGTCTTGGGCGAAGCCTGCAAGATATCGACGAGGCGTTTGTGGGTGCGCATCTCGAAGTGCTCGCGGCTCTTCTTGTCGACGTGCGGCGAGCGCAGCACGCAGACGCGGTTGATCTCCGTGGGAAGCGGAACCGGGCCGCTCACGAAGGCGCCGGTGCTGCGAGCGGTCTCGACGATCCGTGCGGCGCTCTGATCGAGCACCTTGTGGTCGTACGCCTTGAGGCGAATGCGAATCTTCTGCTTGGACATGCCTATCGTTCCCTAATCCTGCTTCCGTCACGGAGTCGTCGATTGTCAAAGGACCGCCGCGCGTGCCCGCCTTCGGCCGCCGCGCCAACCGTAGGATACTACCATAGCGGGCCGGGGAGGGCAAGCCCTACCCCGGCCACGCGCTCACTCGTTACACGTCACTAGGCGCTGATGGCCGTGACGACGCCGGCGCCGACCGTGCGCCCACCCTCGCGGATGGCGAAGCGCAGACCCTCTTCGCAGGCGATGGGTGTGATGAGCTCGACATCCATGGTCACGTTGTCGCCCGGCATCACCATCTCCACGCCCTCGGGCAGCTTGATGGTGCCGGTGACGTCGGTGGTGCGGAAGTAGAACTGCGGGCGGTAGTTCGAGAAGAACGGCGTGTGGCGGCCGCCCTCCTCCTTGGAGAGGATGTAGACCTC
>JAGWST010000365.1 GCA_028869325.1 bacterium
AGCGCAGCGGCGAGTTCAGTCAGGCGCAGGCTCGCGTCGTGCTGCTGGCAACGGGCGGCGGCCCGCGCATGTACACGTACTCGGCGCCATCGCTGGAGAAGGCCGGCGACGGCTATGCGATGGCCTTTCGCGCCGGCTGCGATTTGATCGATATGGAGATGATGCAGTTCCATCCCACCGGCATCCTTGCCGGAGCCTCGCGGCTCTCGGGGATGGTGCTGGAGGAGGGTCTACGAGGCGCCGGCGCCTATCTGCGCAATGCCTCCGGGGAGCGCTTCATGGCGCGCTACGACCCGCAGCGGATGGAGCGCTCGACGCGCGACGTGGTCTCGCGCGCAAGCTATCTGGAGATCATGGAGGGACGCGGCACGGAGGGCGGCGGTGTGCTGCTCGACGCCTCGCACCTAGGCGCGGAGTTCGTCGCAGCGACCTTTCCGGGGATGGTGCGGCGCTGCGCGGAGGTCGGCTACGATCTCACGCGCGCGCCCGTCGAGGTGACCCCGACGGCACACTTTCACATGGGCGGCGTGCGCATCGATGAGGAGTGCCGCACGGCAATGCCCGGGCTCTTGGTGGCGGGCGAGGATGCGGGCGGCGTGCACGGCGCCAATCGCCTGGGCGGCAACGGCGTCGCCGACTCCTGCGTCTTCGGCGCACGCGCGGGTCTGACCGCGGCGCGCCTCTGCGGCGAGCTCGCCGCGTCACTCCCGGACGGCGGCGAGGCACAGGAGGCGCGGCGCCGCGCCTTGGAGCCGCTCCAGCGCGCCGGCGGCGAGAATCCCTTCGCGATTCGCGCCGCGATCCAAGAGACGATGTGGCAAGACGTTGGGCTGGTGCGCACGGAGGAGGGGCTGCGGCGCGCGCTCGGGCGGCTGGACGAGCTGCGCGCGGGCGCCGAACGTGCCGGAGCACCGGCGGAGCGGCGCTGGAACCTGAGCTGGCAGCAGGCGCTGGACGTCCGCAACCTGGCCTTGGTGGCGGAGCTGACGGCGCGCTCGGCGCTCGAGCGCCGCGAGAGCCGCGGCTCGCATGCCCGCGCCGACTATCCCGCGCGCGACGACGCGCACTGGCTCGTCAACGTGCACCAACGGCGCGACGGAGAGTCGGCGCGCGTGTGGCACGAGCCGGTGCGCCTCACGCGCCTGCAGCCGGCGGCGGCCAGATGACCATCACGCTGCGCGTCCGCCGCTCCGATCCCGCGCGCGGCGAGCGCCCGGCCTGGCGTTCCTACCGCGTAGAGCTGCGTCCGAAGATGAGCGTGCTCGACGCGCTCTTCGCGATCTTGGAGGAGCAGGACGCAACGCTTGCCTTTCGCTACTCGTGCCGGGCCGGAATGTGCGGCTCGTGCGCCATGGTGATCGACGGGCGCGAGGGGCTGGCCTGCCAAGCGCGTTTCGAGGGGGCGCGGCGCAGCGTCGTGCATGTGGAGCCGCTACGCTCGCTGCCGGTGCTGCGCGATCTGGTCGTCGACATGGGCCCGTTCTTCGCGCGCTACCGCGCGATCGATCCCTTCTTCGTCGGCGAGGAGCCCTCGCTGGGGCAACCGCCCGGCGACCCGGCCGTGGTCGATCCGGACGCGGGAGTACGCCCGCTGGTCAGCCGCCAGATCGACTGCATCGCCTGCGGTGCCTGCCTCTCCGCATGTCCGACCGTCGCGATGAACGACGCCTTTCTCGGGCCGGCGGCGCTCAACCGCGCATTCGCACTGACCAACGACGCGCGCGACCGTGCCCACCGCCTGCGTCGCGAGGCGATCTACGGCGAGGGAGGTGTTCACGCGTGCCACAGCGTGGGCAACTGCGCGCGCGTCTGCCCGGCCGGCGTCGATCCGCTGCTCTCGATCCGGATGCTGCGAGCGCATGCGCCGGAGTAGCCTGGCCTCCTGGCTCTGGTATCTGCTGCGCATCAGCGGCGCCGCGTTGGTGGCGTTGGCACTGGTGCATCTGGCCATGATGCACTATGCGCACGCGCCCAGCGCCACCGGTGCAGCCTTCGTCGCGGCGCGCTGGGCACACGCGTTCTGGCGCTGGTTCGACTGGGCTCTCTTGGTGCTGGCCTTGGTCCATGGCTTCGGCGGCCTCTACGGCATCGTCAGCGAATCGATGCGCGGCGTGGCCGCGCGCCTGCTGCGCGCCCTGGTCGTGGCCGCGACCGCCGTATTCGTCGCGCTCGGCAGCGCGGCGGTCGCCGCGGGCGCCCCCGCCGCGCACTCCGGGGGCTCGACATCGATCGCCGGCGTGCTGGCGGGGCTGCTGATCGCGCTCGCCACGCTCTCCTACCTAGCCGCCGCTCTCGCGATCGCCGTTCTCGCGCTGCGAGTGGCGCGGCGCACGCCGATCGGGCGCTGGGAGATTCCCGGCCAGTGGGCGTGGGGACTGCATCGCCTCAGCGGCGTGGCGATTCTGGCTTTCTTGGCGATCCACGTCTTCGACGTGGCGCTGGCGCCGTTCGCCCCCGCCGCCTACGACGCGACCGTGGCCGCCTACGGTATCCCGTACTTGGTGCCGATGGAGTTGGCGCTCGTGGGCGCCGTGCTCTATCACTCCCTCAACGGCTTGCGGCTGATGCTGCTCGAGGCGCTGCCGCAGCGCGCGCAGCGCTTGGAGGCTCCGCTCTTCGCCCTGGCGATCGCGCTCACGCTGATCGCGCTGGTGCCGGCCGCGCTGGTGATCGCGCTGGGGTAGCCGCGCCGGCGCGCCGGTAGATTTGACCGCTGCGGTACAATGGGGTTGCCATGGGAAAGCCCTTTCTGCTGCCGATCCTGACTGACGGCCACCCCACGTTACGCAAGGCCGCCAAGAAGGTCGACGAAGCCGAGCTCCGGCAGCCGGCGTTCCAGCAGTTGATCGACGATATGTTCCACACCATGTACGAGGCTCCGGGCATCGGCTTGGCCGCGCCGCAAGTCGACGTGAGCAGACGTCTGATCGTCGTCGATCTCCAGGACGACGAAAGCCGGCCGTACGTCTTCATCAATCCGAAGATCGTGGAGAGCGAGGGTGAGGTTCGCTCCGTCGAGGGTTGCCTCTCGGTGCCCGGCATGGTTGGCGACGTCGTGCGCTTCGCGAAGGTCACCGTCAGCGGGCTCGATCGCAACGGCAAGCGCCAGCGGGTCACGGCGACCGGCCTGCTCGGACGTTGTCTGCAGCACGAGGTGGATCACCTCGACGGCGTGCTCTACATCGACAAGGCGACCAACCTCCGCGCCGCCGAGAGCGAGGCCGAACAGGCTGCAGCGAACGAGGGCGGCGTCGCCTACGATCCCCACGTCGACGGCGCGCATTCCGTCGCCAGCTAGCATCGAGGCCCCGCACTGCGCCTGATCCTCTTCGGCACCTCGCCGTTCGCGTTGCCCGCGCTCGACGCGTGTGTGCGCGAGCACGAGATCGTCGCCGTCGTCACGCAGCCCGATCGCCCGGCGGGGCGGGGGCAGCGCCTTCGCCCCACGCCCGTGAAAGAGGCGGCGCTC
>JAGWST010000366.1 GCA_028869325.1 bacterium
AAGCCGGCGATCGAGGTCAGCCGCGGCACGATCTGGATGTGCCAGTGAAAGTACGGCTCGCGCTCCCGCTCGAAGACCAGCGGCGCCGTCTGCAAGATGAAGTTGTACGGCGGGTCTCCAAGCGCCGCATGCATGCGCCGCATCACGTTCGAGAGCAGCGCGGCCAGTTGGCCGATCTCGCCGCGCCCGATGGCGGAGAACGAGGGGCGGTGATCGCGCGGCATCACCCACGTCTCGAAGGGGAAGCGCGATGCAAACGGGGCCAACGCGACGAACTGCTCGTTCTCGCCAACGACGCGCTCGCCGTCGGCACGGTCCTGCGCCACCACGTCGCACCACACGCAGCGCTCGCGGAAGCCGTAGTACGCCTTGGCACCCTCGATCTGCTCGGCGACGGCGCGCGGCACGATCGGCGTCGCGATCACTTGCGAGTGCGGATGCTCCAGCGTCGCTCCGGCCGCGCGCCCATGGTTCTTGAAGATGAGCACGTAGCGCAGGTTCTCACCGCCAGCCAGGCGCAGATGGCGATCGCGGTAGGCCCAGAGGATCTCCTCGATCTGCTCCAACGCCATCGTCGCAAGATTGGCCTCGTGCTCGGGCGACTCGACGATCACCTCGTGGCGGCCGACGCCGTTCATCGCATCGTAGATGCCCACGCCGGAGCGGCTCGGGTGGCCGCTCGCCAGAGCCGGGAACTTGTTGGGCACGCAACGCACCCACCAACCGGAGCCGTTCGCCGCGGAACCGTGCTCGCGGAATGCCAGGACCTCGGGCGGCGTCAACGCTTCATTCCCGGGACAGAGCGGGCAAGGCTCCGTGCGCGGGAGCTCGCGCTCGACGGCATAGTCGGACGGTCTCGCCGCGCGCTCGGTGGCGATGATGACCCAGCGCGAGGTGATAGGATCCTTCCTCAGCTCGGGCAAGCGCGGACCACCGGGGCGTCAACGTGAAGGCAGTTCACTGGAGCCTCGCTTCTTCGAGGAGCCCCGGCGTCCTTGGGACGCGGGCTCACGCACGCCGGCCGGTACCGGGTCCGGCTTGCCGATCTCGATCTGGCGCAAGGCGCCCGCCTCCAGGCGCTCGCGATAGTGCCGCCCACGAAAGGCGACCGCGACGTCGCGCGGCGCATCGTTGCCGTTCAGGAGAAAGAGCCGCACGCCCCGCGCCCCCTCGAAGGCCACCGCGCCGACTTCGATCGGCGTGATCTCGACGTCGTGCGAGACGTCGCGCCCGGCGTAGACGGCGCGCAGCGGCGGCTCGGCGCTGGCGTCCTGCAGATCGCAGTAGACGATCTCCCCGCGCAGGTCGACCACGTAGCTGCAAAGTCCACCGCCGCGATGCACGCGTCCGGCGGCGACCCACTTCCACTCCGCAGGGACCAGCGGGGCGATGTGTACTCTTCCCGAGGTACGGTAGCCGTCGAGGCCGCAGACGGTCTCCGCTACCGCCCACAGATACTTGGCGCCCGTCCAGGGCGAGAGATACATACCGCGATTGGTCAACGACCCGCCGTCGAACCATTCGCCGAACTGGCCGGGGACCGTGTTCGTGCGGTTGCCGCGCTCCATGGCCGCATAGACGCGCTCCAGCCACGCGATGCACTCCCGCACCATCCCGTGGCGGGCCAGGGCCACGGCGAACCATAGCGTGAGATCGGGCCAGACGCCGCCCAGCAAGCCGAAGCCGTGCGAGGGAAAGTACCACGAGTCGGCGATCGAGATCGTGCGCAGCCCCACGGGGGTGAGGAAGTCGTCCTCGCAGAGGCGTCGCAGGATGTCACGCCGTTGCTCGACGCTGGCGACCTCGAAGAGCACGGGAAAGACCTCATCGGCCGTGAAATTGTCCTGATAGTTCTGCGCCTGGTCGTAGTTGAGCACGAATCCGCCCGTGTCGGCGTTGAAGAGATGCGCCATCATGCGCTCGCGCAACGCGGTTGCGGCATCCGCGAAGTACTGCCAGTCCTCG
>JAGWST010000367.1 GCA_028869325.1 bacterium
CGTGGAGCGCGAGGAGCGTCTTGCGCGGATTCCGCAGACGCCGCCGCCGCTGCTCTATGTCATCGTGGCGAGCGGCAACATCTACGAAGACCGTACCGCGGCGGTCGCCGCCGTCGAGGCGGGAGCCCAGATCATCGCGGTGATCCGTTCGACCGGACAATCGCTGCTGGACTTCGTGCCGTACGGCCCGACGACCGAAGGGTTCGGCGGCACGTACGCGACGCAGGCAAACTTCCGTATCATGCGGGAAGCGCTCGACGAAATCTCCGAGCGTGAAGGCCGCTATGTCATGCTCACCAATTACGCGAGCGGCCTGTGCATGCCCGAGATCGCGTCGATGGCGGCACTTGAACGGCTCGACATGCTGCTCAACGACTCGATGTACGGCATTCTTTTCCGCGACATCAACATGAAGCGCACCTTCATCGACCAGCACTTCAGCCGCATGCTCAACGCCGCCGCCGGCATCGTGATCAACACCGGCGAGGACAACTACCTGACCACGGCCGACGCCGTGGAGCAGGCGCCCGCGGTGCTGGCCTCGCAGTTCATCAACCAGGAGTTCGCGCACCGCGCGGGCATGCCCGATGCGCAGATCGGTCTGGGCGATGCGTACGAGATCGATCCCGCGCTGACCGACGGCTTTTTGTATCAAGTGGCGCAGGCGCAACTGGCGCGCCAGATCTTCCCCGGCGCGCCGCTCAAGTACATGCCGCCCACCAAGCACATGACGGGCAACGTCTTCAAGGGCCACCTGATGGATGCGATGTTCAACCTGACCTCCGTGATGACGGGGCAGAGCATCCATCTCTGCGGCATGATGACGGAGGCGATCCACACGCCCTTCCTGGGCGACCGCGCGCTCTCGCTGGAGAACGCGCGTTACGTGATGAACACGGCGCGCCACTTCGGTGACGAGATCACGGTGAAGCCGGGCGGCATCATCGACACGCGTGCCGCTTGGGTGCTGCGCGAGGCGGAGCGCCGGTTGGAGGAGGTGGCCACGCTCGGGCTGATGCCGGCGATTGCCGCAAGGGCCTTCGCCGACGTCTCGCGCACGCCGGAGGGCGGGCGCGGAGCGGAGGGGGTCTTCGCGAAGTCTCCCGAGTACTGGAATCCCTTCGAAGAGGCGCTGCAGCCGGAGTTCGTTTCGGTTTCGGCGAGTGCCGGTGCGGCCGCGGCGGTTGGGGCCCCGGAGGCCGCCGGATGAAGCTGGTTCGTCCCTATGGCGATACGATGGACGACGGCGCGGTGCAGCTCTCGTTCACGCTGCCGATTCCCTGGAGCGACTCCGCCGACGAGGCGGCGCGCCGGCTGGTCGCCAAGATGGGCTTCACTGACGTAGCGGTGGCCGATGGTCATGCGATCGCCGGCGGGTTCTCGTTCTTCACCGTCTACGCGCGCACGGCGGTTGCCGTCGACGTCTCGCAGATCGCCGCCGATGTGCCGGCGCCGCATGCGATGTCGATGGAGGAGATCGATCTCTTCATCCGCCGCGAGTTCGGCCGCAAGCTGGTGGTAGCGGGGGCCTGTATCGGGACCGATGCGCACACGGTGGGCATCGATGCGATCATGAACATGAAGGGCTACCAAGGGGATTACGGACTCGAGCGCTTCCATGAGCTGGAGGCGTATAACTTGGGTTCGCAAGTTGCGCCGGAGGAGTTGGTGCGGTTTGCGCGGGAGAAGTCCGTGGACGTGCTGCTGGCATCGCAGGTGGTGACGCAGAAGGGCGCCGATATCGCCAACTTCACCGCGCTTGCCGAGCTATTGGAGGCGGAGGGATTGCGCGACCGGATGGTACTGCTGTGCGGGGGACCGAGGGTGACGAATCTGCTGGCGCAGGAGCTGGGGTACGACGCCGGTTTCGGACGCGGGACGCGGCCCAGCGAGGTCGCGGCGTTCTTTGTGCATCGGCTTCGGGAACGGCTGCCGCATGCCGGAGTATGACGCTAACGCCGCCGGCGGGAGGCCGGTGGCGGCCTCGCAG
>JAGWST010000368.1 GCA_028869325.1 bacterium
CATGGACCGAGTGGGGAAACTTGGTCGGCGCTCCGATTGAGAAGGGCGCCGCCACGCCTGCGGGCGCCACAGCCTGAACGCGGTAAGAGAACGATGAAGCCAGATGCCTACTCCGAGCGCACCGTGGACGTCGACGGCTGGAGGGTGAACCTCTCCTCCTACAAGATGGGCGAGTTGTTTCATTGCAAGGCCGACAACGTCTCCCCCGGTGCCTGGCTGGCGCGAACGACCGGCACAACGCGAGAAGAGGCTGAAGCGAGCGCATTGGAGCGAGCCCGCCGGCTCCTCTCGCATACCCGCCGCCAGCCGCTCTAGTGGCTGGCGCCGCGGCGTGAGGGGTCCTCGTGTCCCGAACCGCCCTTGCGGTTCGGGACACGAGGAGCCGAAATTCCTAGCGAACGCAGGTGTAAGGGCGCCACAAGTGGGTCATAAGCACGCTACTCGGAGGGACGCCCGATGCGCGCTAGGCCACCGACCGCCGACCCCTGCCAGCGTGCCCTTGCCGTTCGTGGCTGCGCGGCGCTCGCTCTTGCGCCCTCTCGTGTGCCCGTCGCCCTCGGGCGCGCGCGTACCTCTCCGCGGAACACCGCCGGCTCAACGCGCGCGCTTGCCCGCGGCGGCGGCATCGGCCTCTTCATCGACGTCTACGCCTAGTGTCGTGTCTCACACTAGCGGCGGTTCGTAACCCTCGCGTTCCAGCTTGCGGGTGAGCCACCGCCGGAAGAAGGCATCACCGCGCAGGCTGCAGTCGATCTCTCCCAGCCTGGGCGGATCGTCGAAGAGCCCCTCGCGTTGGGCCTCCTCGATGCGGCGCAACGCAATGATGCGCAGCGCGTCCATCACGCCTCCCCCCCATCCATCGCGAGTCGCCTCTGATCCCGGCCGAGGATTACGCCGCTTGGCCGGCTCCGTGGCACTTCTTGTACTTCTTGCCGCTTCCGCAGGGGCATGGATCGTTGCGGCCGATCTTTTCGTGTCCGCGCTGCGCCGGCTTCGCCGGCGACTCGTCATCCTTGTTGGTGTGAAAGGCGCGCGGCTGCGCGGGCGCCGGACCAAGGAGCTGTTCCAGCGCCTTGGGCGGCTCGGTGCGCACGGCCTCGGCGGCTCGCGGGATCAGCGCCCCGCTCGGGGCCGTCTCCACGCCCAGATTCGGCATGCTGGAGGACGGCCGCGCAGCCTGTGCCTGCTCCGCCTCCTGCGGCGATCCGACTTCGATGACGACGCGGAAGACGCTCTTGATGGCTTCGTCGGCGATGGTGGCCTTGAGACCCTCGAAGTACTCGTAGGCCTCCTTCTCGTACTCGACGCGCGGGTCTTTCTGACCGTAGCCGCGCAGCCCGATGCCCGTTTTCAGCGCATCCATGTTGTAGAGATGATCGACCCACAGGCGATCGATGATGGGCAGCATGATGTAGCGCTGCTCCACCAGGCGCATCATCCCCGGCGCGACGGCCTCGATCTCACGTTCCTTCGCCTCGTACGCCTCTTGGCCCAGGTCGCCTAGGCACTGCTTCATCTCCTCGCGCGAGAGCCGCTCCAGCTCCTCGAGCGTGGCCTGGCTCTTGACGGGCCAGATCGGCTCCAGCTCTTCGAGGATGCTCCCCAGGTCCCACTCCGAGGGGTGCGCATTCTCGGGAGCGGCCGTGTCGACGACGTCGTCGACGCGCTCGCGGACCGTCTGCACGAAATAGTCGCGCAGGCTCTCACCTTCGAGGACGCGGCGCCGCTCCGCGTAGATGATCTCGCGCTGCTTGTTCATGACGTCGTCGTACTCGAGAACCGATTTGCGGATCTCGTAGTTGTGATTCTCGACCTTCGACTGCGCCCGTTCGATCGACTTGCTGATCATGCCCGACTCGATCGGCGTCTCGTCGGTAAAGCCGACGCGCTCCATGATGCCGGTCAAACGGTCGCCGCCGAAGAGGCGCATCAGCTCGTCGTCGAGCGCCACGTAGAAGCGGGTGCTGCCGGGATCCCCTTGGCGGCCGGAACGCCCGCGCAGTTGGTTATCGATGCGGCGCGATTCATGGCGCTCCGTGCCGATGATGGCCAAGCCGCCCTGCTGGGCGACGTTCTCGCCGAGCTTGATGTCGACGCCGCGCCCCGCCATATTCGTGGCGATCGTGACCGCCCCGGGCTGGCCGGCGTCCTTGATGATCTCCGCTTCCTTCTCGTGATACTTGGCGTTGAGCACGCTGTGCGCGATCCCCTCGCGCGCCAGCATCCGCGAGAGGCGCTCTGACTTCTCGATGGAGCGTGTGCCGACCAGGACCGGCCGCCCCTTCGTGTGCTCGTCCACCACCTCGGAGATGACGGCGCGAAACTTCGCCTCCTCCGACTTGTAGACGATGTCGGCCCGGTCGGCGCGGCGCACGGGCTGGTTGGTGGGAATCACGACCACGTCCAGATGGTAGATGTCGCGGAACTCGCGCTCCTCGGTCTTGGCCGTGCCGGTCATGCCGGCGAGCTTCTCGTAGAGGCGGAAGTAGTTCTGGAAGGTGATCGTCGCCAGCGTCTGATCCTCGCTGCGCACGTTGAGGCCTTCCTTCGCCTCGATGGCCTGGTGGATGCCGTCGGAGTAACGCCGGCCGTACATCAGCCGGCCGGTGAACTCGTCGACGATGACGACCTCGCCATCGACGGCCACGTAGTCGCGGTCGCGGAGGTAGGCGATCTGGGCGCGGAGCGCGC
>JAGWST010000369.1 GCA_028869325.1 bacterium
GAAGGCCGGCACCGTTCAATTGGCGCGGACGCTGGCAGCGGAGTTGGGCCCACGCGGCGTGCGCGTCAACGCGCTGGCGCCGGGAGCGATCGAGACGCCGCTGACGGCGCAGATCAAGGACAATCCCGAGTGGTACGACGCCTACGCGGCAAAGAGCGTCTTCAAACGCTGGGGAAAGCCGGAAGAGATGGCGGCCGTCGTCGCCTTCCTGGTCTCCGATGCGGCGAGCTTCATCACGGGAGCCGTGATTTTCGCCGACGGAGGCTGGACGGCGGCCGACGGCCGCTTCGATCCGAAGGTCTAGATCCGGTTACTTGTGGCTCTTGCCCATCTTGCCGCTGGACGCCGAGCCTGACTCACAGGCATACCCGCCCGTTTTGGTCTTGCCGTAGTAGGCGCTGCCCTTCTTGTAGACTTTGCCCGACGCGGTGTTGACCCAGACGACGTGGCCGCCCTTGCAGTGCGATGCCGCGGCCTGCGGCGTGGTGTAGGTCTGCATGGTGGACATGGACGGCTTTGTCGCCGCGCCGCCAGGCACGGCGGCCAGCACGAGTGAGGAGACGATGATGGCGGCAGCAGAGATACGCGAAAGTAAGCTCACGGTCTGCGGCTCCTTCCGGCACGCACGGTGCCGGCAACGTGATGGCGGAGGCCATCAAGGTACTCCGCGCCAGATAGGGCGTGGATGCCTTCAATCCTAACCAATTCGCCGCGAAAATGGTAGGGCCGCGCAAGCCGGCGCACGGTCCCCCGATTACGCCCGCGAGAGAACCGATTCGATGGCGGCCAGGGCCTCGCGCCGCTCCAACTCGCCAAGATGGATCGAGCGAACGATGCCGCCGGCATCGACGAAGATGGAGGTGGGAATATCCGTGATGCCCCAGACATTCGTCGCCTGCTCGTGGTCGAGAACGATCGGAAACGCGATGCCGAAGCGCTTGGCGAAGGGCGGTATGGCCGAGGCGCTCTCGCTCATCGAGATGCCCAGCACCCGTAGCCCGCGCGCTGCGTAGCGCTTGGCAGCGGAGACGATGGTCGGCATCTCCTGGTTGCACGGCTCGCACCAGGTCGCGAAGCAGTTGATCCACAGCGCCTCTCCGCGCAGCGTGGCGAGGGAGATCTCGCGGCCCTCGACGGTGGGGGCCGTCATGGCGGGCATCGGATGGCCGGGCGCGATGATCCCACGGGCAAAACTGGCGTGCGCTCGATCGCCGGGGAGCGCGGTCGCAACGGCGGGCGCGCGCAGCGCGAGCGGGAGCGGGAGCGCGAGACTGGCGGTGAGCCCCATGAAGAAACGGCGGCGATGCATCGCCGCCGCTCTACGCCCCCAACCCCGGGGCTCCTCTTTGGCTCGCTCTAATCTAGGTCCGCCCCGGCCGGAGCATTGCGCGCGGCCGCCACGATCTGGCGGCGCCGGCGCGCGACGGCCCGGGCGATGCGTGGCCGGATCTCCGACCGGTAGAGATCCTCGGCCCGTTCGGCGGTGTGGTCACCGTAGGTCATCAGCGCATCGAGGACACCCTCGTCCCGATAGGCGACATCGTAGTAGGCGATATCCAGCGCGCGCTGTGCGACTTCGTGCATATCGATCCCCCGGCGGAGCCTCGACGGCCGGTGCGTGACCGGCGTCACAGCTTGGCTATTCAGCGGGAACGCGCCGGCGGGCCTCCTCTCTTTACCGAGTCTTGACCGAGCGTAGGCCGGGGGTGGAGGCGCGCTGCGGCACCTGAAGCAGTACGAGGGCGGCCACGATCAGGGCGCCGCCGGTCAGCTGCAGCGGTCCCAGACGCTCTCCCAGGATCAGCGCCCCGAGCGCGACGGTGACGACCGGCTCCAGTGTCGAGAGGACGGCGGCGCGTGGCGTTCCCAGGCGGCGTATCCCCGCGAAGAGCGCCACGATCGGGACGACCGTCGCGACCACGACGATGCCCAGCACCATCAGTCCCGCGGCCGAGGTCCGCGGCAGGCTCACGCCCGTGGCGAGCGCGACCGCGATGAACGAGGTCGCCGCGCCGAGGCAGACGTAGGCGCTGGCGGTGAGCGAGTCGACGCTGCGCACGAGGCGCGCGCTCAGGATCAGGTAGGCGGCGTACCACAGGCCCATGCCCACACCGATCGCCAGGCCCAGGAGATCGGCGCGTGGCCCATGCGGATTCGCCGCGAGCGAGGTGCCGGCGAAGGCGACGATCAACGCCGCCAGCCGGCGCCGCGAGGGAGGCTCGTGCTCGACGAGCCACGCGAGCAGCGCGACGAATGCCGGATAGGTGTAGAGGAGCAGCGACGTCAGCCCGACGCTGATGCGCTCGATAGCCAGGAAGTAGAGCGCCGACTGTATGGCGTAACCCACGGCTCCCAGCGTGAACGCCGTCGCCGCCTGCCGCAGCGGCAGGCGCCAGCGCCGTCGCGCGATCAGCCAGATCCACAGCAGCAACGCCGCGCCGGCGAATCGCCACGCCAGGGTGCTCGGCAGGTCGAGGCCCGCGTGCAAGAGCCCCTTGCCGAAGATTCCCAGCGTCGCAAAGCCGCATGCCGAGCACGAAACCAGCGCGACGCCCGCCAGATCGATGCGCTTCGCCCGAGCGGCTGGCTCATCGGCGCGCCAAGCGGGCCGTTCGTCGATCACCGCGTCATGCCGTAGCGCGTGATCTCATCGTCCAAGTGTAACGGCAAGACCGGTGCCGACTTGTCGTATTCGCCCCAGTCGGCGCGCGGCACGATCCACATGATCTCGAACTCGTTGCCGTCGGGATCGTGGCCGTAGATCGATTTGCTGACCCGGTGATCGCTCTCGCCGACAAGGGCGTCCAAGCGCAGCAGGGTCTCGCGTGCCGTGCGCAGATCCTCGATGGCGTCGACCTGCCATGCGAGATGGTAGAGTCCTACCGCGCCGGGCGGCGGCGACGGCGCCCCCTCGCCCACGGCGAAGAGGCCGAGGTCGTGGTGGTTCTCCGAGCCCGCCGCGCGCAGGAAGGCTGCGTCGAGACGGTCCTCGCGCGAGACGAGCGTGAAGCCGAAGGCCCCCTGGTAAAATTCCAGCGCACGCTCGAGGTCGCGAACGAAGAGCACTGCGTGGTTGAGGCGACGTACCGGGATCATGAACATACTCTACCTCATCCGGCCGAGGGTCGCCACTGTAGCGGCAGGAGGGCCTTCTCGCCGCCCGGTACTTCCCTGCAAGGAGGCATGTGCATGTCTGAGCACGCGTCGGCGTACGACGACCCCGGTACTCCCCAGGAGATCTCGCGGCGCACGTTCATGGCGAACGCCACCGTCGTGCTGGGCGGCCTGGTCGGAGTGACGCTGGCGATCTCGGTGATCGGCTCGCTCGTGCCTACCAGCGAGGTGCTCTCGGGGAAGAAGATGTGGTCGGCGCTCGACTCGGCAGGCTTCTCCAAGCTGCAAGGCAGCGACGGCAATGTCCCGCTCAAGATCTTCTTCACGCACAAGTCGCAGGACGGTTACCTGGAGTCGCAGAGTCAGGAGTACGTCTGGGGTCTCAAGCTCACGCCCGATCAGGAGCAGCAGATGCGGGCGGCGCGCCCGGACCTCTTCGCGCAAAAGGGCGCGGGCGTGGAGTTCAACGTCTTCACGATGGGCTTCGTGATCTTCAGCCCGATCTGCCCGCACCTTGGGTGCCACTACAATTGGGACCAGGCTAGCACCAAGTTCATCTGCCCGTGCCACGGCTCCGTCTACGATAAGTTCGGCAAGCATCTCGCCGGCCCGGCGCCGCGTGGGCTCGATCCGCTTCCGCTGCGCGAGCAGAGCGGCAAGGCCGAGATCACCTGGATTCAATACGAGACGGCGGTTCCCGACCGCGTCATCATCGCGTACAGCTAGTGTTCCGAGCGCTTGGATCGTAAGGAGAGGCCTCATGCAGTGGCTTGAGGAGCGTACCGGTTTCCTCACTCTCATCAAGAACTTGCTGACCGAGGACGTCCCCGGAGGCGCGAGCTACTGGTACGTCTTTGGCAGCGCGACGATCATCGCGCTGGCGGTCCAGATCGTCACCGGCATCTTTCTGACCTTCTACTATGCCCCGTCCGCGGCGACGGCGTGGGAGTCGACCAAGTTCATCTACGAGAAGGTCACCTTCGGCCAGTTCGTGATCAGCCTGCACTACTGGGGCGCCTCGGTCATGATCGCCTTGATGGCACTCCATCTGCTCCAAGTGCTGGTCTGGGGCGCCTACAAGCGGCCGCGCGAGATCATGTGGGTGATCGGCGTGACCCTCTTCTTGCTGACGCTCGTTCTGGGACTCACCGGCTACCTCTTGCCGTGGGACCTCAACGCCTACTTCGCCTCGCAGGTGGCGATCAACATCACGGGCAGCGCGCCGATCCTGGGCGAGTGGATCAAGAGCTTCTTGCAGGACGGCCCGACGATGGGCACGCTTACCATTAACCGCTTCTTCGGGATACATGTGTGGCTGGTGCCCGCGCTGCTGGTGATGCTGGCCGGCGCCCACCTGTTCGTCTTTCGTCATAACGGCGCGGCAGGTCCGCCAGCCGATCGGCCGCCCACGGGCAAGCCCGGACGTTTCTGGCCGAACCAGCTCTTCATGGATACCGTCGTCTCGTTCATCGCCTTCGCGGTCATGGTCGTGCTCGCGATCGCGGCGCCGCCGGAGCTGCTGAACAAGGCCGACCCGAACAACTCGACCTTCGTGCCCTCCCCGGCGTGGTACTTCCTCTCTCTCTACGGTATCCTTCGGCTCGCTCCGCCGAGCTTGGAAGTGGTCGCGACGATCGTCATCCCGACGCTCTTCCTGCTGCTCTTGCTGCTGCTTCCCTGGATCGACCGCAATCCGCGGCGCGCGCTCGCGCGACGCCCGTACCTGCTGGCTATCACCGCGGTCGTCGTCGTGGTCGTCGTCGGGACGGGGATCTTCGGCCAAAACGCGATCAACGCCGCCGCCCTAGAGAGCGGCGGCAACGTCGGCGTCTGCTCGGTCGCCTGCGGCTCGGAGACGCAACTTGCCGCCGGTGCCGCCAATCCGCTGCTCGCGGGCAAGACGACCTACCTTCAAAAATGCGCCGCCTGTCACCAGGCCAGCGGAGCGGGCCTGCCGGGAGCGTTTCCACCGCTGGCCGGCAACGCCGCCGTGACGGGCGATGAACAGGCCGTGATCGCGACGGTGCTCAACGGCAAGACGGGGCCGCTGACGGTGGGTGGCAAGACGTTCAACGGCGCGATGCCGGCGTGGAAGGGGCAGCTCACCAATGCGCAGATCGCGCAGGTGATTACCTATGTCCGCAACGATTGGGGCAACAAGGCGAGCGCCGTGACCGAAGCCGAGGTCGCCGCTCAAGCGAAGTAGCGTGCAGCGTCAGCGCGCGACGCTGGCGACGCCCGCGATCTCGATGAAACGCTCGACGTCCTCGGGGCGCGTGTCGAAGGCGGTCACCAGCCGCACCAACCTCGAGTCTGGGCCGCCGCGCCGGTGGAAGACGGCGCCGGCCTCCTGCAGGCGGCGAATCGCGGGCTCGGGCATCTCCACGTGCACGATGTTGGCCTCTGCCGGATAGCGCAGCGAGAAGCCGGGAAGGGCGCGCAGGCCGCCGGCCAGCCGCGCCGCCTGCCGGTTAGCATGGCGGGCGTTGCGCAGCCAGAGGTCGCCGGTGAGATACGCCTCGAGCTGCGCGGCGAGAAAGCGCTGTTTGGAGAAGAGGTGTCCGGCGCGCTTGCGCCGGTAGGGCAGCTCGCTCCCGCGCGCCGGCTCGAAGAAGACCACGGCCTCAGCTCCCATCGCACCGTTCTTCGTCGCCCCGAAGGAGAGCACGTCAACGCCCACCCGCCAGGTGATCTCCGCTGGCGAGAGGCCGAGCGCGGCGACGGCGTTGGCGAAGCGCGCTCCATCCATGTGGAGCGAGAGCCCGTTGCGATGCGCGATCTCGGCGATGGCGCGAATCTCCGCCGGCGAGTAGAGGGTGCCGGCCTCGCTGGCCTGCGTGATGCTGACGGCCGCCACCGGCACGCCGCCGGATGAGCCGACGCCTGCCTCGGCGATGGCACGCTGCAGTGTCGCCGCCGCGATCTTGCCGTCTTCGCCCGGCAGCGTGAGCAGCTTGGCCCCGCCGGTGTAGAACTCGGGTGCGCCGCACTCACCGTCTTGGATGTGCGCCTTCGCGTGGCAGAAGATGGCGCTGTGGGGGGGCGTCAGCGCGGCCAAGGCCAGCGCGTTCGCCGCCGTGCCCGTGCCGACGGGGAAGGCCGCGACCTTACGCTCGAAGATCGCGTCGAAGCGTGCCGTCATGCGCGTGGTCACGGGATCATCGCCGTACGACGACAGCGACCCCTCGTTCGCGGCGACGATCGCCGCTAGGATCTCCGGGGCCGCGCCGACGACGTTGTCGCTGGCAAAGTTCATCGTTCCGGGCGCTCCAGGGCGGAGGACGGCACGGGCGGCGGCGTCAGCGGGAGGTGCTCCAAGTAGTCGAGCAGCCCGTGGGGATCGCTGGTCCGCCGCACGAGCGCGGCGAACGGCCCCGGCACGAAGCCTTCGGCGACGGCGCGCTCCACCATGCTGACGAGCGGGCTGAAGTAGTCGTCCACGTCCAGTAGCGCGATGGGCTTGTTGTGCAGGCCGATCTGGGCCCAGGTGATGATCTCGAAGAGCTCGTCGTAGGTGCCGTAGCCGCCGGGAAGGGCGACGAAGGCGTCGGCGAGATCGGCCATCCGCGCCTTGCGCTCGTGCATGCTGGCGACCTCGTGCAGCTCGGTGAGTCCGCGGAGCGGCACCTCACGCTCGAAGAGCCCTCTGGGCAGCACGCCGATCACGCGGGCGCCGGAAGCCAGCGCCGCGTCGGCGAGAATCCCCATCAGGCCGCGGCTGCCGCCGCCGTAGATCAACTCGTGGCCGCGCTCCGCGAGCGCACGCCCAAAGGCGCGGGCCGATTCGGCATAGACCTCGCGCGCCCCGGGACTCGATCCACAGAAGACGCAGATTCGCCGCACGCTACCGCATTCTCGCAGCTTCGTAGGCGACCTCTCGGCGGGGCAACATCCGAGCCGGATCGAAGCTCGTGGTCCGTGCGCACCACCGCCTTGCTGATCCCGCTCGATCGCGCTGCAGCCACCCCGCTGCACCGCCAGGTCTACCGCGGTCTGCGCGAGGCGATTCTGGCCGGACGGCTCCTGCCGGGTCAAGCGGTTCCCTCCACGCGCGCGCTGGCGGCGGAGATGGAGCTCTCACGCAATACGGTGCAGGCGGCCTTCGACCAACTCATCTCGGAGGGCTATCTCGAGGGCCGCGTCGGTGCCGGGACACGCGTGGCTGCCACCCTCCCCGCGGAGTTGCTGGCGCGCCGGCGTGCGCCGCCATCCCCGGCCCAGCCGCGCGCGCCGAGGCTGTCACGGCGCGGTATGGCGATGGCCCAGAGCGCAGCCCCGAGCATCGGCGCCGCCTTGTCAGGCCGCGCCTTCCATCCCGGCATACCCGCCGTCGATGCCTTTCCGTTCGACGTCTGGTCGCGGTACGTCGCGCGACGCCTGCGCGGCTGCGACGGCAGGCTCGCAGGCTACGGCGATCCGGCGGGCGAGCCCTCGCTGCGCGAGAGCATCGCGCTGCATCTGCGCACCACGCGCGCCGTCGCCTGTGAGAGCGCACAGGTGATCGTCACCGAGGGCACGCAGCAGACGCTCGACTTGATCGCACGCGCCGTCTTCGATGAGGGCGACGCACTCTGGGTCGAGGATCCGGGCTATCCCGGCGCCCGCGCGGCGTTCGGCTCTGCGGGCCTGAAGCTGGTGGCGGTGCCGATCGACGCGTACGGGATCGATGTCGCCGCGGGCAGACGCCGGTCGCCGCGGGCGAGTGGCGTCTACGTCACGCCCTCGCACCAATACCCGCTGGGCGGAGTGCAGAGCCTGGCGCGGCGCCTGGAGCTCCTAGCCTGGGCGCGCGAGTCGGACGCGTGGGTGATCGAGGACGACTACGACAGCGAGTTCCGCTTTGGCGGCCATCCGCTGGCCTCGTTGCAAGGCCTGGACGAAGATGGGCGCGTGCTGTACGTGGGAACCTTCAGCAAGGTGCTCTTCCCCGCGCTGCGGCTGGGCTATGTGATCGTGCCGCCGGCCTACGCGGAGACCTTCGCGCGTGCCCGCGCGGCCACCGCGCGGTGCGCCGCGGCACCCGTGCAGGCGGCACTCGCCGATTTCATGCGCGACGGTCTCTTTGCCGCCCACCTGCGCCGTATGCGGAGCATCTACACGGAGCGCCGTGCCTGTTTTCTCGAGGAGCTCGACCGCCGTCTGCGCGGCATCGCGGAGCCGCGCGACTCCGGCACCGGACTGCACGTGACGTGCATGCTGAGCGAAGATGTGGACGACTGCCTACTCGCCAGGCGCGCGCGCGAGGCCGGCGTCGATGCGCCCCCGCTGCGGAACTACGCGATCGAGCCGCAACCGCGAGGC
>JAGWST010000370.1 GCA_028869325.1 bacterium
CCAGCGCATCATGCCGGCCGCCTCGTGCCCCCCGGATTCAGCCGCGTGCTTCACCTTGCGGCGAACGTTGCGCCCGTGGCCCGGGTCGTCGATCTTGATCTGTTGCGGAACCAGTGCCATGTAGCGGTATCCCTAGCCTGCGGGCGCGGCGTCGAGCTCGCCCACGGTGCCGCCCGGCTCGACCTCGACCTCGCGCTCCTCGGGACCCAGGAAGGCGTGAAGCTTCTCCTCCAGCAGGCGCGGGTTGTCGCCGGCCTGGATCGCCAAGATGCCCTCGATCATGATCTCGCGGAGCAGCAAGACCTGCTGCGAGCGCTCGCGGATCTTGCCCGCGAACGGCAGCCACAACAGATTGGCCAGCGAGATGCCGAAGAACGTCGCGACGAACGCCTGCGCCGTCGCGATGCCGATCGTGCCGGCGACGTTGGAGCTGTCGCTGCCCAGGGTCGCCAGGCTCTTGAGCATCGCGATCAGCCCCAGCACCGTGCCGATGATGCCAAGCGTGGGCGAGTAGCCGCCCATGGTGGTCCAGACCGACTCCGCTTTCTTGTAGCGCTGCTCGACGTAGCCGACTTCCGTCTCGAGAATCTTGCGGATGATGTCCGTGTCGCGCCCGTCGATGACCAGTTGGATCCCTTTGCGCATGAACTCGTCTTGCAGCTCGTTGGCCTCGTTCTCGAGTGCCAGCAGCCCCTCGCGGCGGGCCTTCTCGGCGAACGCGACGAGCGTCGCGATGGTCTCCCGCTCCTCGAGGTGCACGGCCCCGAAGACCAGCCCCAGCGCCCCGATACCCTGCACCAGCGTCTTCAGCGGGAACGAGATCATCGTCGCGCCGATGCTCCCCCCGAACACCAGCAGAAAGGCCTCGTAACGCGCAAAGATGATCGAGACGTCGACATGGCCGATAAAGGCGGCGAGCGCCAGCGCGCCCCACGCAACGAGGATGCCGATAATGGTTGCTACGTCCAAGGCGAAGCCTTCTCCATTACGCGTGCAGGACGCCGGCAGGCACCGCGCATCCCGGGTGATAGTTCACGGAGCATCGGCGTGCGATGGCTCCGGTCCGTGGATGGCCCGCTTAAAGGCGACCACCCGGCGCTGAACCTCATCGAGGGTCTCCAGGACGCGCAGCTTGTTGCCGCTCGTCAAGGTGACTACCGTATCCGGCGTCGACTCGACGTACTCGATCAAATCGGCGTTCAAGACGATGGACTGTCCGCCCAGACGGTGCAGTGAGATCATCAAGAGTTGTATCGGCAGAAAGCCCCCCTGTCGGTACGCGGCGCCACGGGCGGCCGATGCCGCGTGCGGCCGGCTCACGCAAAGGAGAGGGGCCCCGCCCTCATGGCCGAGCCCCTCTGTGGCGTAGCGCGCCGGGGTGGGAAGCCGTCTAGCTGCTAGCCGGTACCCGGAAGCAGGTTGACCACCGTCTGCTGCATCTGATCGGAGGTCGCGATGGTACGGCTGTTCGCCGTGAAGGCATTCTGAGCCGTGATCATCTTGGTGAACTGGTCCGCTAGCGAGACGTTCGACTGTTCGAGCGCACCGGAGACGATCGCTCCGGCGTCGCCCTGGTTGGCCGCGCCGACGATGGCCAGACCGGAGTTCGCCGTCTGGAGGAACTGGTTGCTTCCCGTTCGCTGGAGGCCACCGTCGTTGGCGAAGGTCGCCACCGCGACCTGGGCCATCGTCTTGACCTGGCCGTTGCTGAACTGGCCTTGGATCGTGCCGTCCTGGCTGATCGAGATGTTGTTGAGTGTCCCCGCCGTGTAGCCGTCCTGCGAGAGGGCGGCGGTGGTGTAGGGCGCCGCCAAGGCCGTGGCCTTGGTCCAGTCAATGCTGACGGTGGTGGGGGCGGCGGCGTTGTTCGGTATCACGCCGACGCCGGGAGCCGCCGGCGGGCTCTTCGGCGGACCCCACAGGCTGATGGTCAAGGGTACCGTGTTCGTGACGTTGATCGGTGCGGTGGTGATGAGCGAGGCCGTCGCACCCGTTGTCGAGGCGTCGCTGGCCGGCACGGCGTTGGTCGCGCCGATGAACTGGCCGTTGGCATCGAAGTAGGCGTAGCCGCCCGGGGTCTGCTGACCGGCGGAGGGCGAGATGGACGTCCCGTCGACCGCACTCACCGTAAAGGCGAAGCGCGTGGCCGGCTTGAGCGGGCCCGAGCCCGACTGCGTGTTGGTCACGGTGGAGGGGAGGTCGCCGCCGAGATACGAGGAGGTGCCGCTGACGTTCGAGGCGACTGGATCGATCGTGCCGTAGACGCCGCCGGCGGCGTTGAGTGCCGCGGGGGGCAGCGGCTCCAGGGTGATGGTGAGCTGGTGGGCATTGCCCAGCGAGTCGTAGACGGTCGTCGTGAGCACCTTGTCGGCGTTCGTCGGCGGGGTCACCGCGTTGATGGTCGTGGTGGCGGGGTTCGCCGCCGCGGCCTGGTTGTTTCCCGCGGCCGTGCCGGCGTACTGGCTGGCGTCGTTGTTGCCGCCCAGGAACAGGTTGTTGGTCTGCTGCGCCTGCATCGAGAGCCCGAGCGGGATACTGATCGCGTTGGGCGTCCCGGTCTGCGTGATCTGCCCCTTCGAGTTGGCCGTGAAGCCCTGCACGGCCAAGCCGCTGCTGGGATCGATCAGGGTCCCGGTGGAGCTCAGCGTGAAGGCCCCGTCGCGCGTGTAGGCGGGGGTCCCGCTGCCGTTGGTGTTGGCGAGGACGAAGAACCCGTTGCCGTTGATGGCCAGGTCCGTGTTGACGCCGGTGGTCTGCAGACCGCCCTGCGAGAAGTCGGTGCCGACCGTCCCGACCTTCACACCCAAGCCGACGTCCTGAGGGTTGACCCCGCCGTTGGTCTGGGTGGGCGCTGAGGCGTAGCGGAGGTTCTGATAGAGAAGATCCTGGAACGTCATGTCCTGGGATTTGAAGCCCGTGGTCCCGACGTTCGCGATGTTGTTCGAGATGACGTTCATGTCCGCCTGATAGGCGTTCAGACCGCTCACCCCGATGAACAACGAGTCGAACATGCGTCGTTCTGCCTTTCGAGGAACGCGGGTTCGATTGGTCGCCCGCGTTGGCGGCTTCCTCTGCGAGGTCCACCGCCGTGGTGTGTTACTTTTTGGAGCGGCCGCGCCGCGCGCGGCCCGTGGTCAGCCGATGATCGCGGCCGAGTCGATGTTGGTGAAGACGTTCTCCTTCATCGAGTCGCCGTCGACCGCCGTGATGACCACGCGGTTCTTGATACTGACGACCATCGCCACGTCACGCAACATGAAGAGCGAAGACTTGGCGCCCTTCTGGGCGGCCTTGTCGGTCATCTCGTTCATCTTTGCCATGTCCTCCGGCGAGATCGCGATCTTGCGCGACTGCAGGCGCTCGAGCGCGTGCGCCGAGAAGCGCAGCGGCTCGCCTTTAGGCGCCTGCTGTTGCTGGCGTAGGACGTCGCGAAACGCCGTTCCCGATGCCGGCGGGATCTGCACCGGCGTGCGTGCCGGCCCGATCTGCCCGCTCTGGACGACGCCAGCGGCGGCAGCCGCGTTGGAGATCGCTTTGGGATCCATGGCGCTAGCCCACCGTCACGATCTGCGTGGGCGCGAAGAGCGCGGGATTCCCTCTGCTGTCCGTGATGACGTTACCCTTCGAGTCCGTCATCGTGAAATACGGCTTGCCGTTCTGAACTTCGATCTTGCCGACGATGCCCGAGAGCAGCGAGCCGCCGTTCTGTCCACCGCTGGAAGACTCAACCGTGACCGATTTGCCGATGAATCCGGCCATTTGGGTCACGGAGAACGTCGATTGGAAGCTCTGGAACGCGTTGGCGAGATTGGTCGTCTCCTGCAATGCGGAGAACTGCGCCAGCTGGGCAACCATCTGCGTGTTGTCCACCGGCTTAGTCGGATCTTGGTTCTGCATCTCTGTGGTCAACAGCTTGAGGAAGTCGTTCTGCCCCAAGGTGGTGTTGCCGATCGTGGTCGGCGCGGGCTGGTTGATCAGCGAGTCGATCGTCGACCCGCTGCCCGTTCCGTACACGCTTGTCGTACTCATCTCCAACTCCTCGAGCTATACGAGCTCGTCGAAATATCCCAGCGCCCGTACCATCGTCGGCGGACCGAACGACGGAATGGCCGCGAGAGGATCGTCGTCGTCATAGGCGCCGGTGCCCGAATAGCGCTTGAACGGCGTGTAGAACGACTGAGGCTGCCGGTATGCGAATCCGCCTTGCGAGTCCGTACCGACGTTGACCGAGAACTGCTGCAGCTGCAGCCCGTGGTCGGCGAAGGAACGCGCCAGCTGCGGCGCCCCCTGTTGCAGCGCCACCCCGGCGGCCGGCGTTGCGGCCGTGAACGATGCGCTCACGCCGTTGGGGCCGACCACGAGCTTGACGCTCACGTCGCCCAGTTGGTCGGGCACCAGATGGATGCGCATCGTCGTCGTCCCGTCGAGCGGGTTGACGGCGAGGGCGCGCGCCACTTGGTCGACCACCTGATAGCGATCGAGCGGGTTGCCCGTCTGCGCGGGTTGACTCTGCTGTGCCGCCGCCCCGGCCAGCAGCGGCGCATGCTGCATCTGGCTGCTGCCGGATGGCTGCGCGCTCGCGAGCGCGCCGAGCCAAGCGCCGGCAGAGGAGCCCGATTGCGTCTGCGCATGCGAGCCGCCGCCATGCGGCCGCGAGCCGTTCTCTCCGTTTGCCAGGGCGATGACGGAGATCAACGACGCCAACTGCCCGTCGATGCGAACCGGCGCTCCCGTGGTCTGGGAGAGCTGGAGCGTCGGCGGCGTACGCGGCGTCTGGATCGTGGCCTGAGCGGCGGTCTGCGCCGCGGTCTGCACCGCGGCGGTCTGCGCCGTGGTCTGCACCGCGGCGGTCCGCGCCGTGGTTTGCACCACGGCGGTCCGCGCCGTGGTTTGCACCACGGTCTGAGCCGCGGTTTGACTCGGAGACGACGAAGCGACGGTGGGCGAGATTTCGCCGGCCGTCTGCATTTGCGGGGCTGGGAGTCCTCTCCCCGAGGGGTCCAAGGTGCTCGCCAGGTTTCGAAACTGCTGCCCCGTCTCTCCTGAGTCTGCCCCCGCCACGATCGCCGTTCCGACTTGCGCGATCCGTTGGGCGAGGGCCGCGGCCTGCGTGGCCGGTGGACCATTACCGGGCGGACCGAGCGACGAGGGCAAGGCCTTCGCCGTCGTGGGCGTCGTCGAGGGTGCTTGGACCGAGGTTCGCGGCTGGGGTGCGTCGAGCGCGCTTGCGATCGACGACTGCAGACGCGTGAGGAGGCCTTGGTCGAGCGTGCCGCGCGGAGCGGCGGAGAGCTCGGCAAACGCCTGTGTCAGTGCCTGCGCGACGGTACTCTTGATCTGCGCAGGCGTCGTCCCCGAGGAGAGCAGCATGTCGATGCGGCTCGAGATCGAGGAGATGCTCGCGTGCGTCCCCACTGACGGGGGCGCTCCGAGCGCCGTCTGCACCTTGTCGAAGAGCGCCGTAAGCGCCGGGGGTGGTTGCTGCAGCATGCTGCCCAACAGGCTCTCCAACTGGGCGAGCGCGTCGCTGCCCTTCACGTTGGAGCTGCTGCCGGTGGGCTTGACGGGCCCCAATAGGCCGCGGAAGAGCGACGCGAAGTCGTCAACGCTGCGTGCGGAGCCGATAAGGCCGCCGGAGGGCGGCATGACTGCCTTGATGATGGCTATGGAAGGTAGAACCAATACTTCACCTCCTTTCCATTCCGTGCAGAATCGCCGGAAGGCGATCCTTACATCCGTCATCGGCAAGCGACGACGAATTCTCCACCCCGCCCTCAGCGGGCCCCGCCGCGCGCCGGCTGGCGGGCGACCATGGTCGGCCGGGTCGCGGTCAGCCGCGCCGCTAGTTTGGGCGGCATCGCGCTGAGGATCTCCCCCACCTGGTCCGGCTCCATCTTCGCGAAGACTTGGACCACGTAGTCGTCCGGGAGGCGTTCGGCGATCTTGGCGGCGGCGCTGGGGTCCATCGCATTCCAGACCTGTGCCGTGCGCGCGATCTGCTCGGCATCCGCCGAGGGGCTGGGGGAGGCCGCGGGGGCGGCGCCACGCGCCGGACGCGGCTGCGGCGCCTCCGCGAGCTGCTGCCCGAGTTGATTGGTCTGAGTGGTCAGATCGGAGATGCGCCGCTCGCGGGCCCGAACGTCGCCCTGGAGGCTGCCGATCTGTCGCTGCAGTCGCGCGATCTTGCGGTCGCGCGCCTTCAGCCCGGTCTGAAGCGTGGCGTAGTCGAAGACCCCCCCCACCCGGTCCATCGCGGCGCCGACCGGCGGCAGGCGATGCAGGCGCTCGCGGCTGGGCAACCAGACGAAGGCGGCCACAACGGCGGCCACCACGGCCAGTGGGATGAGGATGCGCCCGAGCTTGAGGCGCGTCTTGCGGCGGCGTGTGACGATCACCGGTTCCCTACCTCCCGCTCACGCGCGCGCGACTCCACGCGCGCATTGGTGTCATCGACCTGACGCTGCTCGGCCAGGCGTTCCTCGTGCTGATGGGCCTCAAAGCGCCGCTCGCGCAGGCGCTCGACGATGCGCTTCTCGGTGCTCGCGGCCACCAACTCGGCGCGCGCGGCGTCCACCTGACTGTGAGCGGCGGCGACGCGCTCGCGCTGCAGGACGATCTCCGAGCCCAGGTGCTCGAGATGGCCGTAGTAGGCTTGCAGCTCCTCCAGCTCCAGCTCGGCGTGGCGCTCGCGTACGGCGCGCACGTCCTCATCGCGCAGATCCTCCAGCCGCGCCAGGCGCGCCTCCGCGTCTTGCAGCACCAGCTGCGCCTCCGCCAAACGCTGCATGCGCTGGCGCTCCTGGCGCTCGCGCAGCTCGAGCACGGGCTGCAGGGCAAAGGCGAAGCGCTTC
>JAGWST010000371.1 GCA_028869325.1 bacterium
CACGCGCGCGTCCAGCCACTGCCGCAAGACGGCGAACCACTCCAGCTTCTGGCCATACTGTGGGCTGCCCAGGCTGCCGCCGTTGGGTGCGTAGCAACTCAGCAGGCGCTCGCCGCTCGCCAGGCTCGCCGCGGCCATGCGTCCGTGCTCGTCGCCGGGGAGACCGTGGACGGGGTCCTGCAACGGTAGGCGCGAGACGATCGCGACGCCGGCGTATCCGACCTCACCCACCGCCACGACGTGCGGATAGCCCAGCATGGTGAAGTCGCCGTGCGCAAAGAGTCCCGAAGGGACTTTCGTCTCCTGGAGGCAGAGCACATCGACGTCGCGCTCGCGCAAGAAACGCTCCACCAAGGCCATCCGCGCACGGAGCCCGTTGACGTTCCAGCTCGCGATCCTCAGTGCCAACGTGCCCGCTCCATAGACGGCGAAACCCCTCCGGCGCACCTGCGAATCTTCACAGGTACGTCGAAGGGGCGCGCTTTTCCCCGTTCGCGCCGCCTTCGGCGGCGCGGCTGGCGGTTAGAGACCGTAGACGGCCTTGAGATCCTCCATCACCTGCGTGAGGATGATGTGGTACTCGGCATCGGGCTTCTGTCCGTACTTGGCGTCGATGTCGTCCATGACCTGGACGTGGATCGGGTGGCTGACGAGCTTATCGAGCATGAACTCAACGTTGTACACGCCGTCGGGGTTCAATCCGGCCTTGTAGAGCCCGGCCGCCAGCGCCTTACCGTCCTTCGGCGAAGGCTCGGGCATCGAGGGCAGCGCCACCTTCTTCTCGGTGACGATCTTGAGCGTGTCGCTCACCACGAAATCGAACGTGGTCAAGAACTGCGCGACGTTGCCCTTGCCGAATTGCTTCTGGAGCTTGGCCACCTCGGCGCCGGCCTTGCTGCCGGCGAGAACGCCGACCAGGGTTGTCGTCTTGAAGTGTGACGGGCCGCCGCCGGCCTCCACCATCGAGAGGGTCAGCTTCAGGTTCGGGGCACCGGTATAGCCGGTGGCGGTGCTGAACCGAGCCTTTGGTGCCGCGGCAAGCGCCGGCAGCGCCATGGAAAGGGACAGGGTTCCGGCCAGCGCGGCCAGCGACCACTTGCGAAAATCGATCATGGTATCCTCACAACGAAATCACAGGAGTTTGAATGCGGGACGCATTGGGCAGGGTCCCGCGGCGTCTCGTCAGGTCTACGAACCAGGGCGGCCATCGGATTTTCGCGAACCCCAACCTTCGTGCGCTACGCAATCAAACGGGCCTACGACCAGCCCGCGGAGACCGACGGCTACCGGGCGCTCGTGGATCGCGTCTGGCCGCGCGGCAAGAACAAAGCGGACCTCGCACTCGATGCCTGGGCGCGCGAGCTAGCGCCGAGCAGCACGCTGTGCAAGTGGTTCGGGCACGATCCGGCGCGTTGGGCCGGCTTCTGCGAACGCTATCGTCGCGAGCTCTCCTCCCCCGAGCAATACCAGCGCATGTTGGAGCTGCTCAAAGAGGCTGGACGCCACAAGACGCTGACCCTCGTCTACGGCGCGCGGGACGAACGGCACAATCAGGCCGTGGTGTTGCGCAATGCACTCGAAGACCTGGCTCTCAAGCGCGGCAAGTAGAGCAAGGCCGCGCGCGGCGGATCAGACGAACGCCGTGAGCTTCGCGCGGTCGATACGGGCGATGCGGCCGCCCTCGAGCTGGATCGCCCCGGAACTCTCCAGCTCGAAGAGCGCGCGCGCCGCGACTTCGCGGACGGTGCCCGCGGCGATCGCCAACTGGCTCTGACTCATCCGCCTGGCCGGCGCCAAGACGGGCGCCAGGCCAAAGTCTGGCCGCGCATAGGGCAAGAGCGCCCGAGCCACCCGCTCCACCGTGCTGCGCCCCGCCAAGAACTCCAGACGCTCCGCCAGCGCACGCCCGCGCTGCGCGCAGAGCAAGGCGATCGCGTGCGCGAAGGCGGGATCGTCGTCCATCTGCTTGAGGACCACGTTGCGCGGAACCGCGATCGCGCGCGCGCTGCCGAACGGCGGCGCGACGCGCCCCAACATCGTTCCGCCGTCGACCAATGAGATCTCGCCGAACGTCTCGAAGGGCAAGAATTCGAAGAGCAGCCGCTCCCGGCCGTTGGCGGAGCCGGCGATCATGCCCAACCTTCCCTCACGCACGAAACCCAGGTATGGCCATTCCATGCCTTGTTCGTTGAGCGCCTCGCGATACGCGATTATCCGCTCGGTGGCGGCTGCGATGAAGGCGCGGTGCGTCGCCTCGCTTGCGCTCTCGAGCGCGGCGCAGCGCGCGAAGAAGTCCTCGAGCGTGCCCTCGCGCCCGGGGGCATCGATGCGGCGAATCGTCACCCGCCACTCGTCGTCGCTATGCTGCCGCTGCATCCACACGAAGCGGCCCTCGCGCAGGCGGTCGAACTCGTAGCGCAGCGGACGCGGCTCATGATCAGAGATCACGCGCAACTCCTCGGCGGGGCGCAACGCGTCGAAGGCGGCGAAGACCTCACGATGGCGTCGCCACGTCGGGAGTGAGCGAACGTCCACCTGATGCGCGGTCACGCTGCTTACCTTCCGCCGAGACGCCTTTTGGCCTCCTCGCTCATGCGCGCCGGCGTCCAGCATGGCTGCGCTAGGACCTTCGCCTGCCGGCTCACTCGCCGCGCCCGCGGTCAGTCCGTAATGCGCTCGCCCAACGCCGTGGTCTTCATGATGTCGACCATCCAGATCTCCGGCCCCTTCTGCGCATACTCCCACGCAAAGGTGTTCGGATAGTCGTGGCTCAGCTCGAAGCGCAGCGGGCGCGGATCGTGATCGTTGATGATGCGCAGCGTCTCCCCGATTTGGAGCGACTCGAACCTCTCAAAGATCGTCGTATGCTTTTGGCCCGGCCGAAGCGGGCGAACGTCGAGTTCGATCATGCTGCCATCGTAGGTTTGGCGCGCGCGGCGGGTCAGCGACCCGAGTCTCAATACCCCAGAGGCGACCGAAGTCGTTTCTCCTCCACCAGCCGCCGCGTTAGGATGGCTAGCGTGAGTACCGGAGCCCTCTCGCGCCGCGTCGCGTGGTTGCCGCCGCTGCCG
>JAGWST010000372.1 GCA_028869325.1 bacterium
CAGGACATTCAGATCCCCCATCCGGCGGCCCGTCAGCTTGACCGCGTTGAGCAGCGCGGCCATCACCACGACCGCGGTCCCGTGCTGATCGTCGTGGAAGACCGGGATGTCGAGCGTCTCGCGCAGACGGCGCTCGATGTCGAAACAGCGCGGCGCGGAGATGTCCTCGAGGTTGATTCCGCCGAAGACGGGCGCGATGCGCACCACCGTCTCCACGATCTCGTCGACGGTCTGGGTATCCAGACAGATCGGAAAGGCGTCGATGCCGGCGAACTGCTTGAAGAGCATCGCCTTGCCCTCCATCACCGGCAGCGCGCCGAGCGGACCGATGTCGCCCAACCCCAGCACGGCCGTGCCGTCCGTCACCACGCCGACCATGTTGCGTTTGACCGTCAGCTGGAACGCCTTCTGCGGATCGTCGGCGACGGCCAGCGAGACGCGCGCTACCCCGGGCGTGTAGACGGTCGAGAGGTCCTGACGGGTCTTCACGGGGATCTTCGGGACCACGCTGATCTTGCCGCCGAGGTGGGCGAGAAAGGTGGAATCCGAGGTGCTGACCACGGTGACGCCCGCTTGGCCGCCGACGGCGGATTTGACCGCCTCGACGATCTGCTGCGAGGCGACTTGGACGGTGAAGTCCCGGACCGTGGTCTGGCGCGTCACGGAGCGGACGTCGACGGCGCCAACCACGCCGCCGGCCTCGCCGATCAGCGAGGCGACGACACCGAAAGCGCCGGGCTCGTTGGGCATCTCGACGCGCATGATGATGGAGAAACCGATCGCTGGCTGCTGTCCCATAATGGCGTGAGGGGTTCGTAGGCCGGCGTGGCGGTCCCTGGAGTGGGAACAGGTACCCGGCGCCTCCGTTCCCGGTGCAGGAAATTTCTCACATCAACCTCCGCTGACGGTCATCTCGGCGACGCGAAGGCTCGGGCTCACGATCGGGCTCTCGAAGATCAGGTCGTTCGCCACCCCGTCGATCGCGCCCAGCATGCCGCAAAGGTTGCCGGCGATCGTGAAACCGTCGACGGGGTAGGCTAGCTTGCCGTTCTCGATCGCGAATCCCGATGCCCCGCGCGACCACGTACCGGTCACGTGCTCGGTGGCGAAGCCGATGATATCCAGCACCAGGATTCCGCGCGGCGTGCGCGCGATGAGCTCCTCCAGCGTTTCGCTCCCCGGCAGCAGGTAGAAGTTGTTCGGGCCGACGCCGCCCCCGTGGGCATTGCCGGTGCTCTTCGCGCCTAGCTTGCGTGCGTGGTACGTATCGAAGAGGAAGTTGCGCAGCACGCCGTGCTCGAAGACCGGCAGCTTGCGCGCGGGCACGCCCTCGCTGTCGAAAGGCTGGGTGCCCATCCCTCCGGGCAAGAGCCCGTCGTCGACGATGGTCACCAGGTCGCTGCCGATTCGCTCACCCAATCGGCCGGCCAGGAACGAGTTCTCGATAGAGACGTTCGCGCCGCTGCAAGCCGCGAAAAGGTCGCCCAACACCACTGCGGCGATGTCTCGCTCGAAGATCACGGGCAGCAGGGCAGTCTGCGGCTTGCGCGCGCCGCACATCTGCACGGCGCGCTGCGCGGCGACGCGCGCGATCCGAGAGGGCGCTTCCGTCCGCGCGTAACCGCGGCCGCTGCTGCCGAAATGCGCCGTGCGCATCTCCTCGCCGTCGCGCGCCACCGGGCTCGACGAGAGGCTGACGGAGCTGGCGGTATACGAGCCCTCGAAGCCGAGCGAGTTCACCAGCGCCAGCGTGGTGACCGCATCCGCGATACGCGAGCCGTTGGAGTTGTCGATCCGCGCATCGTAGGCGCGCATCTCCCGCTCCATGGCCAGCACGTCGGCCAGCTTCTCCTCCTCGGTGCGGGCCCGCACGTCGTGCTCCTCGATGCGCAGATCGCCGCTCGCGACCAGCGGCTGGGGCTCGGGAAGGCCGCCGAGCGGATCGCGCTCGACGCTGCGCGCGGCCCCAACGCAGCGCTCGATCAGCGCCTTCAACCCGTCGCGCGAGAGGTCGGTGGTCCCCAGCGTCGCCTTGCGTCCGTCGACGAACACGCGCAACGAGAGCGAACGTCCGACGCTCTGCTCGAGCTTGGTGATCTGATCGTCGCGCGCCTCCGCGCTGAAGGTATCGGAGACGAGCACCGTTGCCTCCGCCTGGCCGGCGCCCGCCGCCATCGCCGAGGCCACAGCCTGGTGCGCCAGCAGCGACGGGTCAGTCGACACGCGAACCGCCCACCGTCATCGACGAGATCAGCAGCGTCGGTAGGCCGACGCCCACCGGGACCAGTTGTCCACCCTTGCCGCAGGTGTAGGAGCCGCTTGCCAGACGCATATCCGAGCCGACGGCGCTTACGCGCGTCATGACCTCCGGGCCGTTGCCGATCAGCGTTGCCCCCTTCACCGGCGCCGTCAGCCGGCCGTCTTCGATCAGGTAACCCTCGCCTACCATGAAGACGAAGTCGCCCTTCGAGATCTCAACTTGCCCACCGGAGAACGACTTCGCGTAGAAGCCGCGCTTCACGCGCTTGATCACTTCGTCCGGCTGATGCTCCCCGGAGGGCATGTAGGTATTGGTCATGCGCGGCTGGGGCAGAACGCGAAACGACGCTCGCCGCCCGCTTCCCGTCGAGTGCGTGCGCATCAGCGCCGCGTTGAGCGTGTCCTGCATGTAACCGCGCA
>JAGWST010000027.1 GCA_028869325.1 bacterium
CGCTCGCCGCCGGCCGCTGCTCGAGAACGGTGTCGGGCGGGGCCTTCTCGTCGTAGCGGCCCGCGCCCAGCTTTGCTTTCAGCTTCGCGTTGCCCAGCAGGCGCGTGGCGTCGGCGACGGTATAGCCGACGACGTCGGGAACCTGCACCGCCGGCAGACCGCTCGAGACGTGGACGGCGATCGCGGAGCCTTTGCGCGCCTGCGTTCCCGCCGCGGGATCGGTGGAGATCACCGTCGAGGCGGCGACCGTCATGCTGGGCTCCTGCTGCGCGCGCACGGTGAAGCCGGCACTCGTGAGCACCTGCGAGGCCTGGACATCGGTCTTGCCCACGACGTCGGGGACGGCGACGGGCGGCCCGAAGCCGACGCCCGTGACCGTGTACCAGCCGACGACACCTGCGACCGCCACCAGCAGCGCGGCGAGCATCCAACCCGCGAGCCCGCGCCAAGGGCCGCCGGTCTCCTCCAACACGGCGGAGGTATCGTTGGCGGTTGGCTTGCGCGGCGGCGGAATGCGTGGATCGACGCCGGGAAAGGGATAGCTGGTGTCGCCGCTCGCGCCCGGCACGGCGGCGCTGGCTGGGCGCTCGAGCGCGGCGCGCAGGGCGGTAGCCGTCTCGTGCGCGGATTGGAAGCGCGCCTTGGGATCCTTCTGCAGGAGCCTGCGGATGACGCCTGCCAGTGCCGGTGAGACCCCCGCGGAGATCGGCGGAATCGGCTGGTTCACGTGCTTGAGCGCCACGGCGACCGGCGAATCGCCTTGGTACGGGAGCCGGCCTTCGACCATCTGGAAGAGCATCACGCCGACGCTGTAGAGATCGGACGACTGCGTGAGCTCGTGCCCCTGCGCCTGCTCGGGCGAGAAGTAGTAGACGCTGCCCATGACCATGCCGGGCTGCGTCACGCCCATCGTCTGCTGCGAGACGGCACGCGCGATGCCGAAGTCCGAGAGCTTGACGACGTCGTCTTTGGTGACCAGCACGTTGGCGGGCTTCACGTCGCGGTGCAGAAAGCCGCGGCGGTGCGCGTAGGCCAGGCCGGAGCAGATCTGCACCGCGTAGTCGATGGCGGCAGCTTCGGGGATGGGGCCGTCGCCGGAGACCATCTCGGCGAGCGTGGTCCCGTCCACCAGCTCCATGACGATGTAGTAGACGCTGCCTTCCTGGCCGACGTCGTAGACGTTGACGATGTTGGGGTGCGCCAAGCCCGCGGCCGCCTGGGCCTCGCGGTAGAAGCGCTGGACGAACTCTTGGTCCGAGGCGAACTGCTCGCGCAGGACCTTGATCGCCACCGGCCGCCGAAGCAGCGTATCGGTTCCTTCGTAGACGACGGCCATGCCGCCCTCACCGAGGCGGGCCCCGAGGCGATAGCGCTGGTTGAAGATCGTCTGTTGCGACTCTTGCACTCTTCTTCTACTTGCGGCCCAGCGCCGTGGCTAAGACGTCACGGACGATCGGCGCAGCCACTGCGGCCCCGTATCCACCGTGCTCCACCACCACCGCGACCACGTAGCGCGGGTCCTCTGCCGGCGCGAAGGCCACGAACCAGGAGTGGGGCCTCCCCAGCGGATTGGTGGCGGTCCCCGTCTTCCCCGCGACGTTGATACCCCGGATCGCCGCGCTCGTCCCCGTTCCGTATTTCACCACGGCGACCATCATCTTCGTCACTTCCGCCGCCGTCTCCGCCGAGATGGGCCGGCCAAGCGTGCCGGGGTCCAGCGCCGTCACCCCACCGCCGGGGCGGCGTATCTCGCGCACGAGATGCGGACGCGGCTCCAATCCACCGTCCGCGATGGTGGCGGCCGTGACGGCCATGCGAATCGGGGTCACCAGCAAGGCATCCTGTCCGAAGCTCAACTGCGCGAGCTCCCCCGCGTAGATCTCCGATTCGCGGGGGATGTGATCCGGGCTCACGGGTATCGTCAGGCCGAGATCGCCGCCGAAGCCGAAGGCGCGCAGGTACGTGTAGAAGGTGGAGGCGCCCATCTTCAGCGCGATCTGCGAGAAGTCCACGTTGCTGGAGAGCGCGAAGGCCCGCGTGAGGTCCGCAGTCCCCGTGACTTCGTCTTCGTCGTTGTGGATGCGCGAGTTCCCTACTTGCAGGTAGCCCGGATCGAAGAACGTGGAGGCCATCGTGACGCTCCCGCTATCGAGGGCGGCGGCCGCGGTGAAGACCTTCATCGTCGAGCCGGGCGGATAGAGTCCCTGCAGCGCGCGGTCGAGCAGGGGGCTCGATGAGTCGACGCGCAGGCTGGGGAAGAGCGCATCCAGCTTGTTGGGGTCGTACGAGGGGACGCTGGCGATGGCGACGATGGCCCCGCTCTTGGCATCGAGCACGACGCCCGCGGCGGCGTCGTAGCGAGCGAGATGCCGGTAGAGCACGCGCTCGATCGACGGCTCGATGGTGGTGACGATGGTCGCCCCGCGCGCATGCTCCTGCGCGCGCTGCACCGGATTCACGAAGAGGCGAAACTGCTCGACCGGATCGGTGGAGACGAACGTCGCCGAGAGCGCGCCATCGAAGGCGTCTTCGAGTCCAGAGGTACCGTAGCGGGCGGAGGCATAGCCGACCACCTGCGCGAGCTCGGCGCCCAGCGGATACTCGCGCACGCCGCGCTGGGTCATCGCCAACGGCGCCCCGTTGGAGGCCAGGATGGAGCCGCGGAACGCGGCCAGCAGCGACTGACGCGGATTGTGGGGGTTGGTGGCCAAGGCCGGGGCCTCGAAGAGCTGTACGCGGATCTGTGCGACCAGCAACAGCGCAAAGAGGCAAACGAAGACGAGTTGTAGTCGAGCGATCGTCCCGTCGATCTTGTCGTTCACGCTCGCTCTCGCAGGAGCACCCAGCCGTTGTCCGTCGAGACGGTGATGTACGAGCCGTCGCCGAGACGCTGCATCAGCGTCGTCACCACGTCGTAGGCCAGCTCCGGGTCGATGCGCCCCAAGAGCATCAGCGTCTCCGCCCCAGCCTCCTCGGCCAACGCCGGCACGATGTATCCCGCGCGCGGCGTGCCGGAGAACTGCATGCGGTTGTACGGCTCGGTACGCCACGGTCCGCGGCGCCCGAAGAGCGCGCGGTGCCAGTCCCAGGCGCAGAGCTGGCGCTCCTGCCAGACGAAGTCGTGCTGCACGCAGCTGCGGCGGCAGACGGCACAGCGCGTGATGGCCACCATCGGCGACTCCAGCGCCTCGGCGACGTCCTCGGGAAGGTCGCCGAGGTTGAGGATCAGCTCCTCACTCAGGCGCTCCGGGACGGCGTCCTTCCAGCCGATGCGGCGCAGAAGCTCCAGCTCCCCCAACGGCGAGACGAATGCGCGCTCGTCCTCGGGGACGAACGTCTGATCCACCCAGCCGCCGACGTTGCCCTCGTCGACCAGGACGCGCTGCCAGGCTTCGCCGACGGCAACCCCGACCGGGGTCCACGCCAGCGGAACCATTACGACCGGCAGCTGGCCCTTCTCGCCCGAGGCCTGCGTGACGAAGGCGAGCAGATGCTCGCCCCCGCCGACCACAAAGATGCTCATACCCCACTCACTCCGCTACGCTTCGTTCGCGGGGACCCGATAAACGCTGCAGGATTTCACGCCAGCGCCTGGGGTGCCGGGATCCGCTCGAGGTAGGACTGGAGCGATTGCGGCGGCGAGGGCTGCGACTCCATCGCCTCGACCAGCGCGCGCAGCGTGTCGGTGGAGGTGATGCAGGCGACGCCGGCCTCGACGGCGGCGCGCCGGATGCGGTAGCCGTCGGTCGCCTCGCGACCGCGCATGGCCGCCATGTTGTTGACGACCAGATCCGCGCCGCCGCCGGAGATGAAGTCGATGACGGTGGGAGAGGGCTCGCTGATCTTGTTCACTTGCTCGCAGCCGATGCCGGACTCGTGCATCATGGCGCAGGTGCCCGGCGTCGCGTGCATACGGCAGCCGAGGTCGGCAAGGCGTCGCAGGAGCGGCAGCGCCTGCTCCTTCTCCTCTTTCGCGATGGAGGCGAGCACGCGCGCCTCGCGGCTTGGGATGCGCACGCCCGCGGCCTGGAATCCCTTGCGCAGCGCCCCCGCGAAGGTGGGATCGATCCCCAGCACCTCGCCCGTCGATTTCATCTCCGGACCCAGAATCGTCTCGACGCCGCGCAGCTTGGTGAACGAGAAGACCGGCGCCTTGACCACGACGAAGGGTACGCGCGGCAGGAGTCCGGTGCCGTACGGCATCTCGCGCAGTCTCTCGCCCAGCGCGATGCGCGTGGCCGCGGCAACCAGATTGCAGCCTGTCACCTTCGAGATGATCGGCACGGTGCGGCTGGCGCGCGGATTGGCCTCGATCACATAGAGCCGCCCGTCGGCGACGATATACTGGATGTTGATCAGGCCGCGGATGCCCAGCGCATGCGCGATCTCGCGCGTGGTCTCGGCGATGCTGCGCTGCATCTGCTCGGAGACGTGCTGCGTGGGATAGACGCCGATCGAGTCACCGGAGTGGACGCCTGCGCGCTCGACATGCTCAAAGATACCGGGGATGAGGATATCCTCGCCGTCGTAGACGGCGTCGACCTCCACCTCTAAACCCGCCAAGTATTTGTCGACCAGCAGCGGCGCGCCGGGGCGGATCGGCGGCGCCGACTCCGCATAGGCTGCCAACTGTC
>JAGWST010000373.1 GCA_028869325.1 bacterium
CAGCGCGGCCAGATCCAGAGCGGAATCGACGGATCAGCGTGCACCAGGCAGCGCCAGCCTCCGCTCGACGAGCTGCATGATCAGCGAGAGCAGCCAGACCAAGACCAGATAGACGGCGCCGATGGCGAGGAACATCTCGAAGACGCGGAAGGTGAGAGCAACGATGTTGACGGCCGTATCGGTCAGCTCGGGAAAGCCGATGGCAACCATGAACGAGGAGTTCTTCAGCACGGAGACCAGCGTGTTGGTGACCGACGGCAGCGCGGTGCGCAGCCCCACCGGCAACACCACCGCCACGAACGCCTGCCACGGTCCCAGCCCCAGCGCGCGCGCCCCCTCGCGGTAGCCGCGCTCCACCGCATCGAATCCGGCGCGCACGTTCTCGACGTTGTACGCGCCGCCCCACAGGATCAGCGAGAGCCCGGCCACCGTGAAGGCGCTCAGCTTGATCCCGATGTTCGGCAGGGCAAAGTAGAGAAAGAAGATCTGCACGAGCAGCGGCGTGTTGCGGAAGAACTCGACGTATGCCGGCACAAGCCGGCGCAGGAAGGGCACGCGCAACTCGCAGGCGGCTGCGCCCAGCACTCCCGCCAGGAGCGCTCCGAGCATCCCGATGACGCTCACCTCGACCGTCAGCCGCAGGCCGGCGGCGAGCGCCGGCAGCTCTTTGACGATGAATCGAGGATCGAAGACGTACGCGAGGATGAGCGTCATCGAGATGCGTCGTTCTGCCTTCTACTTACAGGTCATCACGCTGCCCTTCGGGTAGTGCAGATCGTGTCCCGGACGCGGGACGAACTCCGAGAACTGATCCTGCAGGCTCTTGTCGCTGACCCACTTGCGAAAGTCGGTCCAGAAGAAGTCCTCCTTCTGCATCTCCCTCAAGGAGGCGTTGACCCAATCGGCCATCGCCGTATCGCCCAGGCGCACGCCCATCCCCCACGGGCTGGAGGCCTGGGCCGTGCCGACCACCTTCAAGTTAGGATTCTTTGCGGCGAGGTTGGCCAGCAGCGTGTCGTCCTGCGCAAAAGCGGGTCCGCGTCCTTGCAGCAGCGCCGAGAGCGCCTCGCTGGTCTCTTTGAAGAGCATCTGATGGACGTCGGGCATGCAGGTGGTGAACCAGATGCTCGAGGTCGTGCCGTTGATGGTGATCACCGATTTACCCGCCAGCTGCCGCTCGGAGGTGATGGTCGAGCTCTTGGGCACCAACAGCTTCACGCCGCTTTCAAAGTAGGGCTCCGAGAAGGTGATGATCTTGGCGCGCTCGGGCGTGTAGTTCATGGTGGCAACGATCAGATCGATCTTCTTGGTCGTGAGGTACGGAACGCGATTGCTCCCCGTCACGCACTGCAGCTCGACGGCATCGGGATTGCCAAAGGCATAGAACGCCATGCGGCGGACGATGTCGATACCGTAACCCGCGTTCTTCCCGCTCTCATCGATGAAACCGAACGGCGGATAGTCGCACTTGACGCCTACGGCCAGCTTGCCGCGCTCCTTCACCTCGGCGGGCACCGCCACGGAGAGCTCCGGCGCCGCGGCGGCCATGGCCGCGGTGCCGCCTGCCCTGCCAGCGTGGGCCCCCGAGAACGCGAGTGCGGCGACGGCCAGCGTCGCGATGATGCCGATGTGCCGGGCTCTATCTCTCATGAGTTCCCCTCCTAACGAAGCACCTTGCGTAGGAATTGCTGGGTTCGCGCATGCTGCGGATGGTCGAGGACCTCTTTAGGCGGACCCTCCTCGACGATCACGCCGTCCGAGATGAAGACGAGTCGATCCGCCAGCTCGCGCGCGAAGCCCATCTCGTGCGTCACGACGAGCATCGTCATGCCGGAGACGGCCAGATCGCGCATGGCGTCGAGGACTTCGCTGACCAGCTCCGGGTCGAGCGCGGAGGTCACCTCGTCGAAGAGCATGACCTCGGGCTGCATCATCAGGGCGCGCGCGATGGCAACGCGCTGCTGCTGCCCGCCGGAGAGCTGATGGGGAAGATGCTGGGCGTGGTCGGAGAGGCCGACGCGCTCGAGGAGCATACGTGCCCGCTCGCCGGCCTGGGCCTGCGGCAGCTTGAGCAGCATGCGCGGAGCCAGCGTGAGATTTCGCATCACGGTCAGGTGCGGGAAGAGGTTGAAGTGCTGAAAGACCATGCCGACGCGGCGCCTGACGCCGTTCAGGTCGACGCCCGGGCGCGTCAGCTCCTCGCCCGCGAGGAAGATGCTGCCGGAGGTGACCGATTCGAGCAGGTTCACGCAGCGCAGGAGCGTGCTCTTCCCCCCTCCGCTTGGGCCGATGATGACCAAGACCTCGCTGCGCTCGACCGCGAGATCCACACCGCAGAGTACCTTGCGCGTACCATACGCGTGGTGGACGCCGCGTAGCTCGACCATCGGCATTGGGACGACCTCCGCACCCGGCGCGCTGGCGTTCGGTGCCGCCCGCACGACATCCTGGGGCTAATGGCCTGTATAGTATTCGGACATCACCGCTGCAAGCGCACGATCTCCCGCGCGATCGCTACGCGAAAAGTTGGCGATCACGCGATCGCGATCCGCCGGCGGGCGGTTCTGGCTGATCTTGAACTTGCCCTCGATGCGCTCGATCGGCATGCTGAAGGCCACGATGCCCTTGCGCATGCGCTCCATATAGCCCTCGGAGAGGCGGGCCGTGCTCCACGGCTCTTCACGCGGCGATTCGTTCATCTCCACCAGCGTCTCCAGGACGCGGCGCTCCTGCGCGGGCTCCTCGATGACGCGCGGCGCGCCGTAGGCATGGACGGCCAGGTAGTTCCACGTCGGCACGTTCTCCGCGCCCTCGTACCATGCCGGCGTGACGTAGCCGTGCTCGCCCTGAAAGATCACCAGCGCCTCGCGCGCCCCATCGAACGCACCCCAGTGCGGGTTGGCGCGCGCCATGTGCGCATAGAGCGTGCCGTTTGGCCCCTCGCCGCGCTGCAGATAGAACGGCAGGTGGGTCGCAAACGGAGCACCGCCGCCGCCGGTGGTCACGATGACGGCAAAGGCGTGGCGGTCGATCACATCGTGGAGCGCCGGTAGGTCGCTGATGCGAAAGTGCTGCGGAATGTACATGGGATGATGCTAGCGCAAGCGGAGCCCCCGCGCCAGCACCAGTTTTACATCCCGGGAGGCTCCACCCCGCGAAGAGCCCCTCAGGCTATCGCGAACTCCTTGACGGCGTACTCGCTGATATACTTGCCGATCGCCATCGAGGAGGTGGCCGCCGGCGACGGGGCATTGCGCACGTGGATGACGCCCTGCGAGCCGGAGAAGACGAAGTCGTCCACCATCGCGCCGCTCTCGTCGAGCGCCTGCGCGCGCACACCGGCCGGACCTTTGACAACATCGTCCGCCGTGAGCGAGGGCACGAACCTCCGGCACTCGGCCACGAAGGCTCTCTTGCTGAGGTCCCGGTACATCTCCGTGTAGCCGATCTGCGGATACTTGGCCGCCAGCTTCCAGAACCCGCCGTAGCTGAGCGTCTCCGCGAGATCGCGCGGGTTGACCTTGAAGAAGGTGTAGCCCTCACGCGCGAAGGCGAGCACGGCATTGGGGCCCAGCCACATCTCACCGTTCATGCGCGGCGTGAAGTGAACACCCAGGAACGGGAAGGCCGGATCCGGCACGGGATAGATGTTTCCCTTGACGATGTCGGAGCGTCCGGGCTTCATCACGTAGTAGTCGCCGCGGAACGGCACGATCTTCGGTGACGGCTCGCTGCCCGTCATGCGCGCGACGCGGTCGGCGTAGAGTCCCGCGCAGCTCACCACATACTTCGCGGAGAAGTCGCCGCGCTTGGTGCTGAGCACGTTGGTGCCGCCGTCGCGGCGTATCCCCTCCACCTCGGCACCCGTGAAGATCTCGGCGCCGTTGCCCTTGGCGTCATCAGCGTAGGCACGGGAGACGCGGCCGTAATCGATGATGCCCGTCTTCGGCGAGTGCACGGCCTGCAGGCCGACGCAGTTCGGCTCGATCTCCTTGATCTGCTCCGGCCCGATCAGCTGGAAGCCGGCCTCGGCGTCGTTCGCCAGACCGCGCTGGTAGACGTCTTGCAGACGCGTGACCTCGGCCTCGTTGGTCGCCACGATCAGCTTGCCGACGCTCTTGTACGGAATCTCTTTCTGCTCGCAGAACTGCCAGAGCATGCGCTTGCCTTCCACGCAGAGCTTGGCCTTGAACGAGCCCGGCTTGTAGTAGATTCCGGAGTGGATGACGCCGCTGTTGTGGCCCGTCTGGTGGGCGGCCAGCTCCGGCTCTTTCTCGAAGACGGCGACCTTCAGCGACGCGTGGCGCATGCTGAGCTCGCGAGCCGTCGCTAAGCCCACGATTCCGCCGCCGACGATGGCGATGTCGTACGAACCTTCCATAGCCTCCCCGAGTTCCTGGCGGTGGCTGCGGCCCCTTTTAGCCGCTCGCCTAACCTGCTACGCTAGAGCACCTGCAACACGGCTCGCAACGACGTTTCCAACAGGCGCCGCTCGCCCGGATCGCCCACCGAGATACGAACGCAGCCGTCCAGCGGCGGAGCAGGCGGCTTGCGGACGTGGATGCCGCGGAGCAGCAGCTCCTGGACCACGCGCTCGGCCCGCTCGCGCGTCCCAAAATCAAAGAGCACGAAGTTTGCCGTCGAGGGAAAGGTGCGGATGCCCAGCTCTTGCCCCAGGCGCTCGTACTCCGCGCGCCCTGTGGCGATGCGCGCGACCACGTCCGCCACGAAGCCGTCCGCCTGCAGCGAGGCCAGCGCCGCCGCTTGAGCCGGGCGGCCGACGCCGTAGAGCAGCCGGAGGCTGTCGAGTGCCGCGATCGCCTGGCGCGCCGCCAATGCGTAGCCCACGCGCAGACCGGCCAGCCCGTACTCCTTGGAGAAGGTGCGCAGGCGAATCACGCGCGGGTCCGGCGCACCATCAGGATGGCGATCGCACGCCGGCGC
>JAGWST010000374.1 GCA_028869325.1 bacterium
AGTCCGGCGTCTACCATGCCGAGCCGGACCCCAGCCGCCCGCCGTTCGTCATCGCGATGCCGCCGCCCAATATCACCGGGCGCGCCCACCTGGGCCATGGCTCCACGTACACCGCTCAAGACATCCTGACGCGCTTCCATCGCATGCTCGGCGAAAACGCGGTCTGGATTCCCGGCCTCGATCACGCAGCCATCGCCACGCAGGCCGTGCTCGACCGCGAGCTGGCTAAAGAAGGGAAGACGCGCCACGATCTGGGCCGCGAGCGGTTCCTCGAGCGCGCCCGGGCCTGGAAGGACGAGTACGGCGGCATTATCGACCAGCAGTTCCGCCTGCTGGGCTTCGGGCCCGACTGGGCGCGCGAGCGCTATACGATGGACCCGGAGCTCTCCGCCGCGGTGGTCAAAGTCTTCGTCGATCTCTACGACGAGGGGCTGATCTATCGCGGCAACCGGCTCGTGAACTGGTGCCCCAGCTGCGCATCCACCCTCTCCGACGCCGAAGTCGAGCACGAAGAGGAGGAGGGCTTCCTGTGGCATCTTCGCTACCCGCTGACCGACGGAAGCGGCGAGGTGATCGTCGCCACCACGCGGCCGGAGACGATGCTGGGCGACACGGCCGTAGCCGTGCACCCCGGCGACGAGCGCTACCGCTCGATCGTCGGCAAGCAGGTGCTGCTCCCGCTGCACCGGCGCCCGATTCCCGTGGTCGCCGATGCCGCGGTGGAGCGCGAGTTCGGCACCGGCGCCGTCAAGGTCACGCCCGCGCACGATCTCACCGACTACGAGATCGGAATGCGCCACCAGTTGCCGATGCCCAGCGTGATCGGCCTCGACGCGAAGATGACCGATGCTGCGGGTCAGCCGTACGCCGGCACGGACCGCTTCGAGGCGCGCGAGCGCGTGGTCCAAGACCTCCAGCGGCAGGGCTTCCTGGTCGGGACGGAGCCGCACCACCATGCTATCGCCGTCTGCTCGCGCTGCGGCACCGTCGTCGAGCCGCTGCTCTCGCTGCAATGGTTCGTCAAGATGGAGTCGCTGGCCAAGCCCGGCTTGGATGCGCTGCGCGACGGACGCCTGCGCTTCGTGCCGGAGCGCCACGGACGCACCTACGCACAGTGGCTGGAGAATATCCGCGACTGGAACATCTCGCGCCAGGTCTGGTGGGGACACCGCCTGCCCGTGTGGTACGCGCCGGGCGGCGAGATCGTCGTTGCCCACGACGAAGCCGAAGCCAAGCGCATGGCGCAGGAGCGCTACGGCACGCAGGAGCTCAGGCGCGACGAGGACACGCTGGACACGTGGTTCTCCAGCGGCCTGTGGCCGTTCTCGATCTTGGGCTGGCCCAAGCAGACCAGAGAGCTCGAGGCATGGTACCCCACGCAGGTGCTGATCACCGCGCAGGAGATCATCTTCCTGTGGGTGGCGCGCATGGTCATGCTGGGCATGCACTTCGTCGACCGCGAGCGTCCGCCGTTCCGCGACGTGCTGATCACCCCGCTGGTCTTCGACCAGCAGGGGCGCAAGATGTCCAAGTCGCTGGGGAACTCCATCGACCCCCTGGATCTCATCGAGAAGTACGGCGCCGACGCCACGCGCCTGGGCATCATCCGGCAGATGCACCTCGAGTCGCAGGAGCTGCGCTTCAGCGAGTCGCGCTGCGAAGAGTCGCGTAACTTCAACAACAAGATCTGGAACGCCGCGCGCTATGTGCTCGCGCTCCCCGACCTCGCAGGCTCGCCCAGCGGCGCCGGCGCGCTCCCGCCCAGCGGCGCGCAGGCGCTGGCCGATCGCTGGATTCTGGTGCGCCTGCGCGAGACGGTCGAGAGCGTGACCCGCGCGTACCGCGGCTACGAGTTCTCGAGCGCCGCCGACCGGCTCTGGAGGTTCTTCTGGAACGAGTACTGCGATTGGTACATCGAGGCGACGAAGCAGCCCTCGCCGGCGCGCGCCGCCGTCCTCACCTACGTGCTCGACGTCGCCCTGCGCCTGCTCCATCCCATCGAGCCCTTCATCACCGAGGAGA
>JAGWST010000375.1 GCA_028869325.1 bacterium
ATGGCATAGGCACGCGCCGAGAGAGGAGGGTCGCCGCTGAGCAGCGCCGCGGCCAGCATGCCCAGGCCGCCGATCGACTGCGAGAGCACGACCACCGCCCACAGGCTGCTGCGTTTCGCGCTCAGGCCGCCGAAGAAGTCGCCCGTCCCGTACACCGCGGCGGCGGCTAGCGCTAAGAGGATACCCACGCGGCGGTCAGCGGTACTCGACCGCGGTCATCAAGCCGCCCATCATGTGGATCTCGTTGTGGCAGTGCAGCAGCCAACGTCCCGGCGGCGAGTCGGCGCGGAAGCGCCAGGTCATCGTGCCGCCGTTGGGGTCGACCAGGGCCGTGTCCTTGGGCAGCGGATCGCGCAGCGCACGTCCGCCGATCTCCACGATCTCGAAGACGTGGCCGTGCAGGTGCATCGGATGGTGCATATCGGTCTTGTTCGTGAAGCGCACCTCGACGCGGTCGCCGCGGCGCACGATGACCCCCGCGGTGTTGGGCCACACTTCGCCGTTCATCGTCCAGCGCTCGGAGCCGTACCGCCCCCCGCCAAGCACGTAGGACCGCCGCACGTCGACGCGCTCGACCCGCGGCCGCGTCCCCAGCGCTTGCGCCGCACCGGCCAGCTCATACGTGAAGGAGCGCACACCCTCCAGACTCTGCGCGGAGCCGAGCGGCGTGGCGCCCTCCATGCCGGGCGTGTGGACAACGACCGCCTGCTGGAAGGCCATCGGATCGGCCGAGAGACCCTGCAGCAGCCACGCGCCGGGCTTGTTGACCTCGAACCAGGCATCGTATCGCTCCGCCGCGCCCAGACGCAGGGCCTCTACTTCAACCGGCTGCGGCAGCGGGTTGCCGTCACTGTGGGTCACGCGCAACGTGTGCCCCGCCAACCGCACGTAGCGCGTCTGCGTCGGGTTGGCGTTGAGAATGCGCAGGCGAATTCTCTGCCCCACGCGCACGAGGATCGGCGCCGTCTTGGGATATGAGGCGCCGTTGATGCAGTGCGCGGCGTAGCCGACTTCGTCGCCCATCTTCTCCTCGGGGCCCATCGCCCGCCGCTCCGGCGATCCGAAGGGATCGACCATCGGCGCCGTGCTGATGCCTCTCATCGCCGCGTCGACCGACGCCGCCTTCGCCACGTCGTGGAAGACCAGCGCGAGGTCTTGGTCGGCGTGCTCGTCGTGCGGATCTTCGACGATGATCATGCCGAAGAGGCCCTTGATCAACTGCGGAAAGACGTGGCTGTGATACCAACGTGTGCCTGCCGGCTGCGGGACGAAATCGTAGAGAAACGTCCCGCCGTCCGGCGCCGGCGGCTGCGTGAGGTTGGGGACCCCGTCCATCGCATTGGGCAGGATCATGCCGTGCCAATGGATGGTGCTCTCTCCGCCGCTGCGATTGACGTAGCGTACGCGCAGCCGTTGCCCTTGGCGGACGCGCAGGAGCGGCCCCGGGATCGAGCCGTTGTAGGCAAGCCCCTGATACGAGATGCCGGCGAACGGCGCAAAGAGGCGCGGCGCTGCGGTGAGCGTCACCTCGACGGCCTCGCTTGCGGCCGCAGGCGCCTGCAGCGGCGAGAGGCGGCGCACGCTCATCGCGGCGGCGAGCGAGACGCCGCCGAGCAGAACGGCGCCCCGGCTCAGCGTCAGGCGATCAGCCATCGACGTTGAGCGGAACGTCGATCTCTTGGCCGCTGCCATAACGCACCTGCACCGTCCACTCCCCCGCCATCGCGAAGAAGACCTTGGCGGCGAGCGTGTGCGGATCGGCGGTCTTCTGCAATGGGGTCCATCCCGTGCCGTGCTGCATCGTGCCCATCTTCATGGACGCTTGCACCTGCGCGTCGCCGGGCGGCGTGCCGGTGAAGGTCACCAGCACCATCGCCTCGCCGCTCGGCTGGGGGGGAACGATCTTGACCACCGGCTTGCCCGTGCCGCCGTCGAGACCAGAGAGATATGCCACCAAGTCGGCGACCTGCTTGTCGGTGAAGCCGAAGTTGGGCATCGGCGGGGCGGGACTCTTGATCTTCGCGGCGATCTGTGCGGGCGTCAGCCGCTTCTCGATACCGATCAGCTTGGGCCCCAGACCGCCCGTGAAGCCCGCGCCATGGCAGCCTTCGCAGCCGGACGACTGGATCAGCTTCGCCCCGGAGGCCGCATCACCGCCGGAGTAGGGATCCGACGCCGCGTGGGCGTGCGCCACCGAGAGCGCCGCAAGCGCGGTTGCCGCCGCCGCGGCAAGAACGACCAGGAAGCGTCGCATGCGTTACGATCCTTTCGGTGAGCGGCCGGCCGCGAGCGTTCGCACGCGTCGCAGGCCACTCCTGGTCAGAGCACTTGATGCGTGAAGTTGCCGACCAGGCTCCCCGTTGCGCGTATACGCGCCAGCGCCTCCAGCATGCCGCGCGGCGCTACGGCCCCGCCGACGGCCCGGCGGTACCACGCGGGATCGATGTTGAGGGTGCGCGTCTGCACCATCTCCACATGCACGCCCCGCAGAAAGCCCTCCATCGCCTCGAGCTCCTCGGCTTCGTCGGTCACGCCGGGAAAGGTCAAGAGGTTCAAAGAGACGCGCAGCCCGGCATCGCTCGCGCGGCGGATCGACTCCAGCACCTCGTTCAATCCGTAGCGATCGGGGCGATAGTACGCCGCGTAGACATCCGGGCGAAACGAATTGAGGCTCACGCGCACCGCCTGCAGCCCGGCGTCGATCACATCTTGGAGCCGCTCGGGCAGGCTGCCGTTCGTGTTGAGGTTGATCGTCCCGGCGCTCGTGCGCGCTCGAATCGCCCGAATCGACTCGACGATGGTTCGGTAACGCAGCAGCGGCTCGCCCTCGCATCCCTGCCCGAAGGAGACGATGCCCCGCGGGTCGCGCGTCAGATGGTGGACGGCCACGCGCACGATATCCTCGCTCTCGGCGGCACGGGCGATGCGCACCTGCGGCGAGGGGATCGGACTCTCCGGCCCCTGCTCTGAGATGCAGCCGATGCAACGCGCGTTGCACGACGGTGAGACGGGAATCGCGGCCTCGCCACGCTCGAAGAAGACGTTCTGTGCCGTGAAGCAGCCGTACTCGCGCGAGCAGACGGCGAGCTGCTCGAGCACGCGGCTGCCGGTGTCGAATGCGCGGCGGCGGGCGATGGCCTGCTCCAGCTCGTCGCCCTCGAAGAGGCGCGGCCTCCAACTCTCGCCGTCGTCGGTCTTGGCGGCGGCAACGTGGAGCGCGTCGTCCACCACGCACGCGAAGGCGTAACCAAAGAGCGGGAGCGCCGGGGCGCCGTCCGCCTCCGCGTAGGCCGGCAACAAAAGGCGCGTGTAGCCCGAGGGGAGCAGCACGCCGACGGCCGCGTAGCCGCCCTTGCCGTAGGCGCGCGGCTTTACCGGCTTGCCGACCAGCGGCCCACGGCGCGGCAGCATCGCCACCACGCTGCCCTCGGGAAGCGGCAGCAGCTCCTCCGCGCGCGGCTCGCGGATCGCACCGCCATCCGCCAATGCACAGGCTCGCTCGTCGAAGAAGACGCGCCCGCGTCTGTCCGCGTACGGGAGCCCGTACGACATCAGCCCGCGATTCCGGTGGGTTGCGGAGCCTCGACCTCGGTATCGAAGAGACGTACGGCGTCGCCGCGAATGAAGAGGCCGCGATCGTCCCAGATCACCTCGACGACCCCGCCGGGAACCTCCACGCGCACCGGGCTGCGCACGTCGCCGCGCCGCATGGCCGCCGCCGCGGACGCCGCAATGCCGGTACCGCACGCGGGCGTCTCGCCGACCCCGCGCTCGTGGTGGCGAACGCGCAAGGTGTGCTCGTCGACACGCTCGACGACGTGAACGTTGACCTGCGGCGTGGGCCCGGCGAGCGCCGCCAGATCGATTGCTGCGACGCGCTCCACGAAGTGTACCAGATGCGGATTGCCCGTCGAGACGGCGACCGCGCCATCGCGCTCGCCCCCCGGAAAGGTGGGCTCCGTGATGCGCACCTCGACCACGAAACGGCGCGGGTCGTCGGAGAGGACCGCGCAGGCGATCGGCCCGGCTAGCGTCTCGATGGTCATGCGCTCGCGGCGCAGCCCGCCGGACTCGTACATCCATCGCGCGAAGCAGCGCATGCCGTTTCCGCACATCTCCGCCTCGCTGCCGTCGGCGTTCAGGATAAGCATCCGCGCATCGGCCGTTCTCGAAGGCAAGACGATCAACAGGCCGTCGGCGCCCACGCCCTCGCGGCGATCGCAGATCCAGCGAGCGAAGGCGGGGTAATCGGAGATGCGGGGTGCGCGCTCGTCGATCAGGACGAAGTCGTTGCGCGCGCCGTGCATCTTGGCGACGGCGACGCGGGGGCTCACGGTCGTGCCGGCTCCCCGTTCTCCGGCGTCTCGACGGCCAGTTTCATGGAGAGCACGCCCTGCGGCGAGATCGTCGAGACGGCGTGCTTGTAGACCAAGTGCGGGCGGCTTTCGTAATCGAGCACGATCGTGAACGAGTCGAACCCGACGACCGTGCCGCGCAACTGAAAGCCGTTCACGAGGTAGATCGTGACGACCGTGCCTTGCCGCTTGATCTCGGCGAGATAGGCGTCCTGGAGCTGGGGCGGACGCAACGATGCGGCCATGAGGGGGAAGCGTTCACGTCCAGCCCAGCGTTTCCCTTGCCGCCCGCTCGAGCGCCTTCGCAGCCCCGGCGCCCGCGGGAATCCATTGCAGAGCCGGCTCGCCGCGCAACCACGTCATCTGGCGCTTGGCGTAGCGCATGGTCGCGCGCGTCAGCGCCTCCTCCAACTCCGCGCGCGTCATCATCCCGCGCAGATACGCCGATGCCTGCGGGTAGCCTACGGCATCGCCGGCCGGAACGGCGCGCCCTGCCAGCGCCTGTGCCTCCTCCAGCAGACCACCCGCGATCATGGCGCGCGCGCGCTGCCGCACGCGCTGGGCTAGCACCTCGCGCTCGACGGCGAGTGCCACCTTGAGCGAGCCGATGCCGAGGGCGGCCAGCGTCGGCAACGCCGCG
>JAGWST010000376.1 GCA_028869325.1 bacterium
GCCCGCCAGCCCGATCTGCGGTGGATACCGCAGGGAAGTGGAGAACGCATATGACGAAGGCGCGAGTGAAGGTCAACTGGCCGGTAACGATCTGGCTGATCGGAGTGCACCTGCTGGCTCTCCTGGCGTTCGTGCCGCGTTTCTTTTCGTGGAGCGGCGTGATCTTGGCGGCCTCGTCGTACTTGGCGACGGGCATCTTCGGCGTCAACATCGCCTTTCACCGCACCCTGACGCATCGCGGGCTGGTGCTGGCGAAGCCGTTGGAGTATCTCTTGGCGCTGCTCGGCTCGCTGACGGTGCAGGGAGGCCCGATCACGTGGGTGGCCACGCACCGCATCCACCACGCGAAGAGCGATCGGCCCGGGGATCCGCACGGCATGGACCGCGGGTTCTTCTGGGCGCACGTCGGATGGATGCTCTTCGAGGATCCCAGCTTCCCGAAGGACGACGCGACCTTTGCGCGCTACACGCCGGATCTGCAGGTGCAGCCGTTCTACAGGTTTCTCGACAAGTACTTTCTCGTGCTGCAAGGGGCGCTGGCGCTCGTGCTCCTGGCCATCGGCGGCTGGTCGTGGGTGATCTGGGGCGTCTTCGTGCGCTTGGCTTTCACCTATCAGATCACATGGTCGGTCAACTCCGCCGCACACGCCTGGGGCTATCGCACGTACGCCACCAAGGATCGATCGACCAACAACTGGGTCGTGGCGCTGCTAGGCGCCGGCGAGGGCTGGCACAACAATCACCATGCCTTCCCCAGCTCCGCGCGCCACGGATTGCTCAGACACGAGCTCGATCTCACCTGGATGATCATCAAGGGCTTCTCGTACCTTGGTTTGGCGAAGGAGATCGTCGTGCCGACGCCGCCGCAGCTCGAACGCCGCGTCGCAGCCTAGGAGCCTGTCCGACAGGCTCCTAGGTCGAGGCGATACGGCGTAGCACGGACTCGCGGGTGACGAGGCCCAGCAGCCGATCGCCCTCGTCGATGACCGGCACCTGCTGATAGCCGCCCATGGCCAGGCGCCGAACCACCGAGAGCGCGTCGTCCTCGGGCGCGGCGTGCTCAATCGCGTCGAGCTTGGTCATGATCGAGGTGACGTACGCGCGCTCGCGCGGGGTTTCACCCAGGCGGTCCATGTCGCGCATCGCCAGCAACCCCAGAATGCGCTCGCCCAACATGACCGGCAGCGCTCGCCCTCCGTACCGCATGACCTGCTCAAAGGCGCCGTCCGCCGTTGCATCGGCGGGTATGGTGGCGGGCGGCGGCGTCATCAGGTCGCTGGCGCTCAAGCCGCGCAGCGCCTGATTGATCTCGGCGCCCATCGTCTCTGCGGAGCCGGCCTGCAGGAGGTACCAGCCGATGAACATCAGCCAGAGGCCGCCGCCCAGCCCCGTCATCAGCGTCGTGACGATCCCGAAGGCGATGACAATCCAGGCCAAGACCCGCCCCACCATCCCGGCCACGCGCGTGGCTTGCAGGCGGCTGCCCGTCCAGCGCCAGACCAGCGCGTGGAAGACGCGCCCGCCGTCCAGCGGGGCGGCCGGCAGCAGGTTGAAGATCGCCAGCATCAGATTGGCCGCCGAGAGGTACTCCAGCCCCGCTCCGGCGGGCGTCTGCGGGCCGATGCCGCGGCCCACGAGCCAGAACAGCGCGGCGATCATCAGGCTGGCCAAGGGTCCGACGAAGGCGATCCAGGCCTCGCCGGGGGCGTTCGGCGGCTCACCCTCGAGATGGGAGACCCCGCCGAAGATGAAGAGCGTGATGGACGAGACGGGGACTCCGCGCGTCCGGGCCACCACGGAATGGGCGAGCTCGTGGACGAGCACGCTGCCGAAGAAGAGCAGCGCCGTGACCACGGCCAGGGTGCCGCGCCCAACCGCCCCGAGCTCCGCGGTCTGAAAGGGGACGAAGCCGCTGGCCAGCGCCCAGACCACCAAGGCGAAGATGAAGAGCCAGCTCGAGTTGACGACGATCTCGATCCCGAACAGCGAGCCGATGCGCATAGGGTCGCTCTTTCCCGCAGCATGCAAGGTTTTCCCAGCGACAAGGCAAGCAAGCTATAGGCTGCTTCCCCGAGGGCGTCCTTCTTGGCACCCTTTGGTAGAATTTGGATAGGTGGCAAGGGCCCGGAGCGCCGCCCTGCGCGGTATGGCCGGCCCTGGCTTGGCATCCTCTGGAGTGGACATGCGCATCAAGTTCGAGACCTCTGCCGGAGGCCTGGTGATTCGTCGCCGCGGGCAGGCGTACTCATGCCTGCTCATCGGCCGCGGCACGCCGCGTGTCTGGTCGCTTCCGAAGGGCCATGTCGAACCGCGCGAGACGATGGAGCAGGCGGGGATCCGTGAGGTCCGCGAGGAGACAGGGTGCTGGGCGGAGATCATCACAAAGCTCTCCGAGATCTCGTACTACTTTTTCCAGAATCGCGCCAAGCACAAGAAGGCCGTCACGTTCTACCTGATGCGCTACCTCTCCGGCGACACGGAGAACCACGATCACGAAGTGGACGAGGCGGCCTGGTTTCCGCTTCAGGCGGCCAAGCGTACGCTCAAGTACGTCAACGAAAAGCGCGTGGTTGATCTGGCACTCGAGTATCTCGAGCGCGAGCGGCCGCTGATCCCGGAGAGCGTGCAGGTGCCGCAGGCTGCGGCGGAGCAGCGATAGCCGTTGACGTCGATCGCGGTTGAAGAGCGGCGCGCGTGTCGCGTGCGGCTCGATTGTTTCGATGGGCCACTCGATCTCTTGCTGACGCTCATCAAGGAGCGTGAGCTCGATATCGTCACCGTACGTTTGGCGGACGTCGCCGATCAGTACGTCGCCTACATTCGGCTGATGGAGTCGCTGGACGTCGAGGTCGCGGCCGAGTACCTGGTCATCGCCTCGACGCTGGTCTTCCTGAAATCGAAGGCCTTGTTGCCGCCCATCCCCGAGGAGCTGATCGAGGAAGGCGACGAGACGCCCGAGGAGGTGGAGGAGCGTCTTCGCCAGCGCCTGATCGCCTACTCGCGCTACAAGGGGGCCGGCGACGAGCTACGCAGGCGCCTGGACGACGAGGCCGGTTTTCTCTATCGCGAGGGCGGTGACCCGACCACGGAGATCGTCCAGCACTACCGCCTGAGGATCGATCGGCTCTCGCTGGCGCTGGCAGCGGTGCTCTCGCGGGCGAAGACCGAGCCGCGCACGCTGGCGCGCGACCGCGTCAGCGTGATCGAGCAGATGGCGTACGTCGCCCGCGCGGTGCGCGAGCGCGGCGCCGCGCGCTTCAGCGACCTCTGCGCGGGTTACCATCGGCACGAGATCATCGCCACCTTCCTGGCGATCCTCGAGCTGATCCGGCGCGGCCGCATCGGCTATCGCCAGGACGAGGCATTTGCCGACATCGAGCTCACCCCGCTCACCCACGCTAGACCCGAGGACGTCACGACGAGTGCAGGCTGAAGTGGAATCCGATCTCATCCTCGACGAGGGGGGCGCGGGAGAGGCGCTCGATCCGCAGGTCCTCCAACGAAAGATCGAGGCGCTGCTCTTCGTCGCCGGCGAGGCGCTCTCGCTGAAAGACCTGGCGCGCCTCACGCGCTGCGCCGAGACGGAGGTCGCCGCCGCGCTGCAGCGCATCGACGAGTCGTTCTCCGGCCGCGGCATCGTGCTGCGCGAGATCGCGGGTGGCTATCGCTTCGCGACGGCGGCGGAGGCGCGCGATGTCGTCGAGGCCTACCTGCTGCCGCCGAAGACTTCGCTCTCGCCCGCGGCGATGGAGACGCTGGCGATCGTGGCCTACCTGCAGCCCGTGACCAAGGCCGAGATCGAGCAGCTTCGCGGCGTCAACGTCGACGGCGTCATCAAGACGCTGGCGGAGCGCCGCCTGTTGGCCGAGGCGGGGCGCAAGGACGTCGTCGGCAGGCCGATCCTCTACAAGACCAGCGACGAGTTTCTCGAGTCCTTCGGCCTGCGCTCGCTCAACGATCTGCCGCCCTTGGAGGAGCAGGCCGACGGTGAGGGCCTGCCGCTGACGCTGCCACTGCTGCAGAGCCCGCCAGCCGCCGAGCCGGCCGAAGCCGAACCCGCCGCCGAGCCGGAATGCTAAGGGACGGTGGGCGCGAGGAGATAGGCTCCGACTTCGGCGATGCCCGCGCCGTCGTGCGCCGAGATCACGAAGCGAGCCCCCGGCGCATCGATGGCGTAGAGCCGGCCTCCGGCGATCGTGACGTTGTCCTCGCCGCGCGTGATGCGCAGGCGTTGCGCCTCGACGCGAATCGTGCAGTCTCCCGAGCGCAGCTGCGTGCCGGCGGCCAGCGGCGTCAGACGCGGCGCGTGGAGCATCTCGGCGGCGCCGCGCGGCGAGAGCCGCGCGCCCGTGAGGGCGTTCAGCAGCGCGCGCACACGCACACGCCCCGTCGCTTGCGCCTCCACCGCGCGTGGGGTGACGCGCTCGTCGATGTGGTCGCTGCCGGGTTGCCACTCCCAGCGTGGCGTGAAGCACGAGGGTA
>JAGWST010000377.1 GCA_028869325.1 bacterium
CAGCAGCGCCAGCGTCGCCGTCGACTACACGAAGCGCAAGCGGGTACGCAAGCAGCACGGCGCCCCGCCCGGCCTTGTTTGGTACGACGGCGAGCGCACCATCCACGTCGCCCCCGCGGCGCGCGAGGTCACAGCAGGCTGATCGTGCTCCGGGGCACGCTCAAGCGGCGATATGCGCTCGAAGCGTTGAGCAGCATCGCGCACCAGCCTGCGAGTCCGCAGAGCGCGGCAAACGCCAGCAGCGGCGTAGCTCCGGCCAGCAGCGCCGCGGCGCCGCAGGCGACGGCGAGTTGAGCGAGCGCCCACGCCAGCCACGAGAGCGGCGCGGAGAGCACTTCGGCCGGGTCGGTCTCGTCCTGCTCGCCGCGAACCATCGTCGCCATCAGACGAACGGGGATGTGGTGGAGGTGGCCGTTGACGATCTGGCCCAGCCAGCCGACGAGGGCGACGTAGACGTAGGCGTTCTGCCAGCGCGCGCCGGCGACGACGCCCAGTCCGAGCGCCACCGCCAGCGCCAGCCAGAGACCCGCCGCGGCGAGAAACGCCTGTGGTGGGCGGTGCGGGTTGCGCGCGCCGGCGAGGGCTTCGAAGAGATCGAAGAGGTAGAGGACGACCGCGCAGGCGATGCTGAGCGCGCCGATCCAGAGCAGCGCGCCGCTAGCCGCCGCGAGCGCAGCGCTCACCACCAACACGCCGAGCAGTGCCAATATCCCGAGGGTGATGTGGCGCCAGCGCCGCGCTGGGCGCCGTCCGGCGATCGGGCCGAGGGTCTGCATCGAGATGCCGAAGATCAAAATCGTGAGCCAGCCGACACCGGCCAGGTGTGCATGGATCGCCGGGCCGCGCGTCAAGACTCCGTGGGCGACGCCCAGCGCTAGCGCGAGCGCCATCACCACGCCCAGCGCCGCTGCGGCGGCCAGCATGACCAGGACACCGGAGAGGGCGCGCGCGATGGCGCGCTCGGTGCGCGGCGCCCGCGCCGCGGCGACGCCCAACGCAGCCAGCATCGGCAACAGGTAGAGCGCCAGCGAGGCCGCGAGGATCGCCGCGCCCCAGGCAACCGCAGCGAAGCGCTCGGCCAAGAACCCTGCCACCATGAGGTATGCGCCCAGCGCGAACGGATAGAGCGCGAAGCGCGCCAACCGCTCACCGCGCAGCGTCGCATCGGTGAAGTTGGGTGCCGCGAAGATCAGGATCGCTAGCGCCACCATCGTCAGCCAGCCGAGCGCGACCAAATGAATCCAGGCCAGCGTGTGCGGACCAAGGCTATCCTCGCCGCGCAAAGCGAGCGCCAGCAGCAAGAGCCACGAGAGGCCTTGCGAGAGCCCTCCGATGACAAGCGCTCCCGGCGGTATCCACGGTGGCTCTCGACGCTGTAGGCTCAACGGGTCTCCTCTGTTCCGACGCGCTCGAGCAGCATCGCGTCGCCGAAGCTGTAGAATCGATAGCCCATGGCCACGGCCTCCGCATAGGCGCGAAGGATGCGCTCGCGGCCCGCCAAGGCGCTGACCAGCACCAGCAGCGTCGAGCGGGGCAGGTGGAAGTTCGTCACCAGCGCGTCGACGATGGCGAAGCGCCAACCGGGCGTGATGAAGATCGAAGTCTCGCCGCCTCCGGGATGCAACGCGCCGTGGTCGTGGACACAGCCCTCCAGCGCGCGCAGCGTGGTCGTGCCGACGGCAACGATGCGGCGCCCTTGCCGCTTTGCGCGCGTGATCGCCTCCACGGTCCGGGCGGGAATCGCGTAGTGCTCGGCATGCATGCGATGATCGTCCAAGCGTTCACCGGTCATCGGACGGAAGGTCCCCAGACCCACGTCCAACACCAGGGCCGCCGTCTCGATGCCGCGCTGCGTGATGCGTTCGAGCAGCTCGGGCGTGAAGTGGAGGCCCGCGGTGGGCGCGGCGACGCTGCCCTCGACGCGTGCGTAGATGGTTTGGTAGTCCTCCTCCTCGACGTCCTCGTGCACGTAGGGCGGTAGCGGCACGCTGCCGATCCGGCGCAGAAATGCGTCGAACGTCTGGGCGAGGCTGAACTGAACGATGCGCTCGCCTTCTTCTCCTTCGGCGATGATCTCGGCAAGCGATCCGTCTTCGAAGCGCACGCGCGCCCCCGGGCGCAGCCGCTTGGCTGGGCGTACCAGCGCCGCCCAGCGGTCGGTACCGGCGCCCTCGGGATGGAGGACGAAGATCTCGCAGCGGCCGCCGCTGGGCTCTCGGCGCCCGTGCAGGCGCGCCCTGATCACGCGCGTCTCGTTGAGTACCAAGAGATCGTCGCTGCGCAGCAGCTCGGGCAGCTCAGCAAAGAGGTGGTGCTCCGCGCCGTCCGCACGCACGACCATCAGCCGCGCCGCGTCGCGCGGCGCTATGGGATGCTGGGCGATCGCCGATGCGGGGAGCTCGAACTCGTACGCGCCGGCAAGGCGTTCGTCGGACACGCTCGTCTTAGTCTATGCCGACCTCTGCGTTCCCTGCGCCGGAAATGCGCAGGCGAGCCGCCGCCGGCGGCCCGCCTGCGTATCTCGTCGCGGGGCGCTTACGCCTTGACGCGCACCGGTACCTGACGCTTCTCGTCGAGGTCCAGCAGGTCGGGCCAGTTGGTGACGTCGGTGCGCTCCGGGGCCACCTGGTTCCTCAGCTCCAGGAAGTACTGCTCGCTATCGCTGCCCGGCGCGGGGCCGCGCTGCAAGAACTGCGCGTTCCACGCGACGATCTCCGCCTGGCTCTTCTGCGAGACGTAGTTCTCCTTCACCCAGGCCTCGAGTCTGACGTCGTCGAGTTGCTCGAGCTTGGCGAAGTACGTCTCGCTGTCGATGCCCAGGAACCCGAAGATCGCCTGGTCCATGGGGCAGTTGTATCTGTACTCGCCGTTGGTGCCGGCTGCAAGGGCGCGTCCTTTGTCGGTCGCGCGCCCCAACATCACGACGCCGGCGAACTCATCGCGCACGCTGCGCGGGTATGATGTGGTGAGGTCCATGCTCTCCGGGACTCCTTCTCGAGCGGGGGCGCCACGTGCGCCCGAAGCCGATAACCGGGGATGCCACGGGAGGGTTGCGCTTACGTGTGCCCGCCCGGAAAGCGCAGGTTGATGCCCGGGTGATCGATCTCAGACCACCGGCTGGTCACGACCTTGGCGCGGGTGTAGAAGCGGTAGCCCTCCGGGCCGTAGATGTGCTGATCGCCGAAGAGCGAGCCCTTCCAACCGCCGAAGCTGTACGAGCCGACCGGCACCGGAATCGGAACGTTGATTCCCACCATTCCGGCGCTAGCGTTGCGCTCGAAGTAGCGCGCCACCGCTCCGTCCGAGGTGAAGATCGAGGCCCCGTTGCCGTAAGGATTGCGCTCCAAGAGCGCCAGCGCCTCGTCCAAGGAGTCCACGCGCAGCACCACCAGCACCGGTCCGAAGATCTCCTGACGGTAGATCTCCATCTCCGGCTTGACGTGGTCGAAGAGCGTGGGTCCAACGAAGAAGCCCTGCTCGTAGCCCGCGATGCGCAGCGTGCGCCCGTCCACCGCTAGCGTCGCCCCTTCGCGCACGCCCTGCTCGATCAGGCCGACGACGCGCTCCTGCGCCGCGCGCGAGACCAGCGGCCCCAGCTCGGCTTTCGGATCGCTGGCAGGCCCCACGTGCAGCTTGGCCATCCGCTCCCGCAGCGCGGGAATCAATCGATCCGCGATCTCGCCCACGGCCACGGCCGCGGAGATCGCCATGCAGCGCTGGCCGGTGGAGCCGAAGGCGGAGGAGATCAGCGCATCGGCCACCGCGCCCAGGTCGGCATCCGGCATCGCCACCAGGTGGTTCTTGGCGCCGCCCAAGGCCTGCGTGCGTTTGCCCGCCGCCGCGCCGCGCGCGTAGATATAGCGCGCGATCGGCGTCGAGCCCACAAAGCTCACCGCCGCCACGTCGGGATGATCGATGAGCGCGTCCACCGCGACCTTGTCGCCCTGCACCACGTTGAAGACACCGTCCGGCAGTCCGGCCTCTTGCAGCACCTGCGCCAAGAGGATCGATGCCGAGGGATCGCGCTCCGAGGGCTTGAGCACAAAGGTGTTGCCGCAGGCTAGCGCCACGGGAAACATCCACAGCGGCACCATCGCCGGGAAGTTGAAAGGCGTGATGCCGACGCAGACGCCCAAGGGCTGGCGCACCGAGTGTACGTCGACGTTGCGGGAGACCTGCTCGGTGAACTCTCCTTTGAGCATCAACGGCACGGAGCAAGCCAGCTCCACGACCTCCAAGCCGCGCGCGATCTCACCGCCGGCGTCGGAGGGCGGCTTGCCGTGCTCTGAGGCGACCAACGCGGCAAACGCCTCGGCGCGCCGCTTCAGTCCGTCGCGAAACGCGTAGAGGATCTCCGTGCGTTTTGCCAGCGAGCTCTGACTCCAGGCGGGGAAGGCGGCCTTGGCGGCGGCGACGGCGCGATCGACCTCGTCGGGCGAGGCAAAGGGGACACGCGCGGCAACGCTCCCCAGCGCGGGATCGTAGACATCCCCAAAGCGCTTGCTCTCTCCCTCGACCGGCTTACCGGCGATCCAATGCGTGATGGTGCGAAGCTCTGCAGTTGTGCTCATGGCGTCTGATTCGCCGCCGCCGCGGCGCCGGCTAGCGAGCGGACAGTGTTTTTCATCAGCCGGAAGACCGGCGCTAGCAACAGGTGTGCGTAAAACCCCGGCCGCGCAGGGTTTCGGGGAGCCGCTCGGGCTCGCATGCCGGACAGTAGTGTCCGCGCGAGATCGAGACCCGGGCTTTGGCCGCCTCGTTGCAAGGCCTGCAAACCGTCCTCTGCGGCGTTGCCTTCCGCCCGCCGCAGATCACGCAAAGTCCGGCATCTTTGAGGCGCTTGCGCCGCGCCCGCATGCGTTCCGCCGAGGTGAGCGCCATCGCTTTGCGGGACCTCTGCCTAGTAGGGCGCGCTGGCGCCGGTGACGGCGCGGAGACTCCGGCCGCGCGCGGCGTGCACGGCGGCGACGGCGGCGCGCGCTGCTTCCTCCAGCAGCTTGGCGTCGGAGTTGATGGTCGCCAGCGCGAATCCCATCCCGATCATCTTCGCAGCGTACTCCGGCGAACCGGTATGGATGCCGGCGACGACGCCGTGCCGCTTAGCGGCGGCCAAGATCGCCTTGATCGCGTCGAACTGCACGGTGCCCTCGGCGTGGTCGAAGCCGAACCTCCCCGTCAGCGAGAAGCTGAGATCCGCGGGGCCGATGTATATGGCGTCCAGGCCGGGCGTCGAGAGGATATCGTCGAGGCGGTCGACGGCGGCCTTGGTCTCGATCATCGCGAAGACGATGACGGAGTCGTTTGCGTGCACCTGGTAGTCGCTGCCACAGTAGAGGCTGGCGCGAATGGGGCCGGAGCTGCGCTGACCTTTGGGCGGATAGCGGCAAGCCTGCACCAGAGGCTCGGCCTCCTCGCGGCTATTGATCATCGGGCAGATGACGCCCATCGCGCCGGCATCGAGCGTTTTCATGATGATGCCGGGATCGTTCCATGGCACGCGCGCGAGCGGCGTGATCTCGGTGGTGGAGATCGCCTGCAGCATGTGCACGGCCGTCTGGTAGTCGATGAGCCCGTGCTGCATATCGATCGTGATCGAGTTCCACCCGGCGTGGGCCATGATCTCCGCCGAGAAAGACGAAGGCAGCGTCAGCCATCCGTTGATCGCCGCGTCGCCGTTGCTCCAGAGCCTCCTCAAGCCATTCTCACGCACGATGAACCGGCCTCCTCTACGAATGCGAGCCGCGGCGCGCGGGGTACGCATCGGCCTGCCCGATAGGGATACGAGCGCGACAGGAACGTAACCTGGCGCCGATCAAGACGGAGCGCGACGTCAAGGACCTCTCGAGGCTATGAGATGATCGACGACCTGCCATCCGCCGCTCTGCTCGCGTGCTTGGCGCGATACGACACACCGACGATCTGCAACGCGTTGGAGATCGTCGCCCCCGAGCGGCGCGCCACGGGCTTCACCAGCGAGGGCTTCGTCTGCGCCGATCCGGCGCTGCCGCCGGTCGTGGGCTACGCGCGCAGGGCCCCGGCCCCACCGTCGTCGTGGCGCTGCGCAAGGGCGAGGTGATCCCTGGCCGCAGCGTCTCGGTGGTCAGCGAGAACGAGGCGATGGCCGTCCTCGACGGCAACCACGGCTTCGGCCAGACGATCGGGCCGCAGGCTGTGCAAGTCGGCATCCGCAAGGCGCAACGCCTGGGCCTCTCGGTGGTCGCGCTGCGCCACACCGCGCACATCGGCCGCATCGGCGAGTGGGCCGAGCTGGCGGCGGCGGCCGGGCTGATCTCCGTGCACTTCGTCAACGTGCCCGGCAGCGTCTTGG
>JAGWST010000378.1 GCA_028869325.1 bacterium
CCTGGCTAGCAGATAGTACGCACCGACGCCAGCGACGATGAAACCGCCGGCGACGATGGCGCCGCAGATGACGTGCAGGTATTGCCACCACGCGAATGGGTTCAGGAGAACCGCCGCGATGCTTTGGAGCTCGATTCGCCCGCCGGGAGCGGCGACGTATCCTACGGGATGCTGCATCCATGCGTCGGTGGCGACGATGAAGAAACCGGAGAGCCAGGAGCCGAGCCACACCAACACCGCGGAGGCCGCGTGGAGCTTGGGCGAGACGCGCCCCTTGCCGTAGAGCAGCACGCCCAGAAAGACCGACTCCAGGAAGAATGCATAGATGCCCTCCATCGCCAGCGGTTGGCCGACCACGCTGCCCGTCTCGCGCGAGAACTGCGCCCAATTGGTCCCGAATTGGAACTCCATGGGAATGCCGGTGACCACGCCTGCTGCAAAGTTGACGGCGAATATCTTCGTCCAGAATCCCGCGGCTCTGGCGGCCTCTTCATCGGTCCCACGCATCGCGCGCAGCGTGTAGAATGCGATGAACGGCGCGATGCCCATCGTCCCGATCGGGAAGAGGTAATGGAACATGATGGTGAAGGCAAACTGTAGCCGGTCGGCGAGCACAACGTCCATGAGCCACCTATCTCGTTCCGGGGTAGCGTACACCCGCGCCCCGGCGCGTGCTAGGACGTATGTCGCCGGTTTCAGACATGGATGACCCCTAGGGGCGGAGCAGAGATCTGCGCGGAGGAGCCTCAGGCGCGTCGCGGCTGACGCCATATGCCGAGCAGCATGGCGAGCACCAAGAGCGCCAGACCGAAGACCGTCGCGGCTCCCATTACGGTCATGTTCGATTGCACATACATGCCATAGTAAAGGACGGCACCACCGACGACAGTCAGTGCGATGCCGTATCGTGCGCGCCGCAGCGCGAGTGCGGCGATCATCACGAGCACAGAAACTATGAGCAGCTCAGGACCGAGGCGGTTGAGTGTCGTGACCCACGCCGGGAGATGAACGCCCGCGCCGCTTGCAGCACCACCAGCCATACCACTCGTACTCTCCATGCCGTGCATCGATGAGCCCACCGCCGTCCCCGCCGCGACGCCGGCGCCCACGATCCCAAGCGGCACCGCGAACATCGCCAGCGAGCAGGCTCCCGCGCCGCACAAGCCCAACGTGCAGACCACCTTGTTCACCATGATGAGGCGCGGCGCGTCGTTGGCGTGACCGGCTCGGACGGTCGTCCGACGCTGCGGAGCGCTTCGAAGAGGAGCGCCGGCCGTGCCGACAGCGAGTTCGCAAAGAGCGCGGTGACGCTCAGCGCCATCGCCGCCATCGCCCAGACAGGGTAGAGCAAGCCGGTCGTCGCTGCCGGAATCCCGAGGCCGTTGAAGAGGAAGGCCAATGTCACGTTCTGCTGGATCTTCCGGTAGCTGCGCGCGCTGATCTCGCGTGCCGCCATCAGCGCTTCGAGCCGATTCGCGACGATGATGATGTCGGCCGATTCGATCGCGATGTCCGTCCCCGCGCCCATCGCAATCCCGACGTCGGCTTGCATGAGTGCCGGCGCATCGTTGATGCCGTCGCCGACCATCGCGACCTTCACCTTTCCGCCCTGCTGCAGCCTGCGGATCAACTCGGCTTTTCCGTCGGGGAGTATCCCAGCGTGGACCTGCTCGATCCCCAGCTCGCGCGCCACGCGCCCTGCGGCGCTCGCGTTGTCACCGGTGACCAAGACTGGCGTGATCCGCGCCTTGCGCATGGCGGCGATGACGTCGGCTGCATCGGGTCGGAGCTCGTCGCCGAGCGCGATGGCGCCCAGGGCCGTGCCTTCTCGACTCACGGCAACGACTGTCCGTCCTTGCTCCTCGAGAATGCGGATGCGAGCCGCCAGTCCGCCGAGATCGACGCCTCGTTCCGTGAGGAAGGACGGCTTCCCGACGAGGGTCTCTTTGTGGTCGATATGCGCGACGACCCCGTGTCCGGGGATGGCCTCGAAGCGCTCGACGCTCGGCGGGAGCACGCCGCGGTCGAGGGCGGCCTTGACCACGGCCTGCGCCAGCGGGTGCTCCGAGGAGCTCTCCGCCGCCGCCGCGAGTGCCAAGAGCTCATTGACCGAGCCGACGGCCTCGATCTCACGGACGATCGGCTGGCCCAGCGTCAGCGTCCCGGTCTTGTCGACCGCGAAGTAGCGCACGAGCCGGAACGTCTGGAACGCCTCGCCGGTGCGCATGATGATGCCGTGATCGGCCGCCTCGCCGGCCCCGCGTACGATCGATAGCGGGGCGGCGATCCCCACCGCACAGGGGTAGCCCATGACCAACACGCTGAGCGCGGCGAAGACGGCGCGCTCGGTATCGACGTGCCCCGTGGCAAGCCACGTCCCCAGCACCCAGCCGAGTGCAGCGAGCGCCGCGATGATGAGCACCGTTGGCGTATAGACGCGCAAGATGCGGTCGACCAGATGCAAGATCCCCGGCTTGAGCGCGCGGGCATCCTCGATGTTGCGCACCACCTGCTGGAGGAAGCTCTCGTCCCCGACGGCGGTCACTTGAACGAGCAACGTGCCGGCACCGTTGATCGAGCCGCCGATCACTGCGTCGCCTTCGAGCTTCTCAACCGGGATGGGCTCGCCCGTCACCAGCGCCTGATTCACCGCCGAATGCCCGCCCGCGACGCGGCCGTCAACCGGGATCCGCTCGCCCGGCTTGATGCGGACCAGATCGCCGACGGCGACCTCACCGACCGCGATCTCGTGCTCCTGCCCATCACGGACGACCCAGGCCGTATCGGGTTGCAGGTCGAGCAGTTTCTTCACCGCCTGCGAGCTGCGGGTCTTCACCAGGAGCGAGAGCCACTCCGAGAAGACGTGGTAGTTGACGACCAGGACGGAGACCGCGAAGAACGCGGCGGTCGGGAAGTTGGCCGGATGCGCGACCAGGCCGAGGAGACCTCCGGCGAGCCCGGCGAATGCACCGACCTCCAACATGACGTGCTGGTTGAGAATTCCACGCCGCAGCGACTGCAGCGCCATCACGAAGATATGGGGCGCGACGGCGAAGACCTGGAAGATCGCCGGGGCGCCGACGACGTACGGGATGTAGAGTGTGCCGATCCCGTTCGCGCGCAAGAGCGCCAGCGCGATAGGGAGTGACGCCAACGCGACGGTCGTGGCTGTAGCGATACTAAGGCCCTTCGGCCACAGCACATAGAAGATGATGGCGAGAAAGGTGAGAACGACAGCCGCGGGTAGGATCAGCGTGGCGCTCGCGGCGAGGTTGGCGATCAGCGCGATCGCGATCAGACTCAAACCCGTTGCGCCAAGCAGCCGCTGACCCTCGCGCACCAGGTCGCGCTCTTCCTCCTCGTACGGGCGGACTTTTCGCGGATCCCAGATCGTGTAGCCGATGTCGCGCAACGTCCGGAGGAGCTGCTCCGGCCCGATCTTTGTCGGATCGTATTCGACCAGCGCCTGCTCGTGCGTCAAGCTGACCGCCACTTGGTAGACCCCCGGCTCGCGCTGGAGAGCCTGCTCGATGGTTCCCGTACAGAGCGAGCAGTGCAGCCCGCCGATCTTTGCGCGAAAGCGCGCGCGCCCAGGGGTCAAGGCCGGCTCCTCCGCCCAGTACGTGGACGATTCCCGTGTTGTCATGTTCATGCTGCGACCCTCTAGCCCGCCCGCTCGATGACGTTGCGAACCGCTTCTTCCGATGTCCAAGACTACTCTAAAGCCTGACCCCGATGGCAAAGTCAAGTGGATCGGGTCCAGCGGCTTGACCTTGCCCCGGGGGTAAGGTCTACACTCATGATGATGTACATCGGCGAGCTGGCACGGCGCGTCGGGGCGACACCCAAAGCCGTGCGCTATTACGAGCGGCTGGGACTTCTGCTTGCGCGGCGCGCGCCGTCCGGCTATCGCGAATTCGACGAACGGTCGGTAGAGATCGTGCGCATGATCCGGCGCGCGCGGTTCCTCGGCATTCCCCTCAACGAGGTACGAGAGATTCTCGCGTTGCTGGAGGAGCACTCTCGACCATGCGAGCACGTGCGGCGTCTATTGCGTGAACGGCGGGCGGAGGTGGCGCAGCGCATCGCAGACCTCAATTCCTTTGATCGCTTCCTCGCCGAGCTCGAGTCCGTTCCTGCCGGCGAGAGCGGCGGATGCGCCATCCTCGCCTGCGTTGATCCCCGGGCGAACGGCTCAAGGCACGCGAAGAACCGCATTCGCGGAACACAACGCCGCGGATGCGGCTGAGACGCAACGTCAAGGGCCGTTGACTATCAACGGCGTTGAGGAACATCAAGACGCGTTCGAGGCCGTCTCCTTTTCAGTGCACCTGTGACTCCTTGGTCCGGGTGGGCCGGGTTCAACGCAAGACGGCAGGCCATGAAGCGGCCTCCCGTTCCAGGAGGCCGCTTCCCGCCGATCCGACGCGCTGGGCGCCTAGCCGCTAGCCGGGATAGTCGAGGTGGCAGACGGCCTGCTTCTGCGCGATGGTCTGCTCGATCTTGTCCGCCTCTTGGCGGTCCTTGATGTCGAAGATATCGTACTTGTCCTGCGGCGTTCCCGTTGCACGGATCTGCGCGAACCACATCGGCCACATCAATTGGTGGTCGGCTCCGCGGTAGTAGGGCGAGCCCTCCCAGAGCCCCTTGAAGTGCGCGTTCTCCAGCGTCTTGGCGACCTTGGGTGCATCGGTGGTCTTGGCTTCGTTGATGGCCCAGAGCAGCCGATCGGCCGTGGTGTAGCCGAAGCAGACGCGCGCCGTCGGCGGCTCCTTGTACGTCTTGTGGTACTCATCGACGAGGGCTGCGGCGGCGCTATTGCCCTTGCCGAAGACCGTCTCGCCCTTGTAGTACCACTCGATGCCCCAATAGCCGACGCGTGCCTCGTTCGGCAGCGCCCACATCGTCTCGAGCTCCACTTGCGGCCCCGCCACCGGCAGCTTCTTGAGTAAGCCGAAGGACGAGGCTTGCTTGAGCAGATTGACCAGGTCGTTGCCCTGCGGCATGGCGACCAGCACGTCGGGCTTGGCGCCTTCGACTTTGGTCAAGTACGGGCTGAAGTCGGTGGTGCCAAGCGGCGCCAGCTCGTTGGCGACGATGGTGCCGCCGATCTGCTTGATGACGTCCTGGTAGCCGACGGCCAGCGAGTGGCCGTACGCATAGTCGGGCGTGATGAGGAACCACTTCTTGCCGAAGAGCTTGGCGATGGAGTAACCGGTGGCGTGCGTCTCCATCCACGTGCTGTGACAGGTGCGGAAGGTATTCCAGTGGCAGCTCTTGCCGGTGACGTCGTCGGTGTGACCGCCGGAGTCGATGTAGAGGATGCCCATGGCGTTGGCGGCGCTGCTGGCTGAGAGCGCATCGGCGCTGCTCAC
>JAGWST010000379.1 GCA_028869325.1 bacterium
GCGATCACCATTCCCGATGTCAGTTGCTCCGCGATCAGCTTCGTATGACCACCCAGTCCAGTCGTGGCATCGAGGTAGATCCCATCCGGCCGCACGGCGAGATACTCCAAAACTTCCGCGGGCATCACTGAGATATGCATGGGGCGTCACTTGGAACCGGCTCAATTTAGACCCGCGGCCTCCAGCTTGGCCACATCGTCCGCGGTGGAGTTCGGCCGTGGATGCTCGTCCCGCTCCAAGAGCACTTTGCCGGCGGCGCGGACCGGCGCGATGATCTCGTCGTCCGCTTGCTCCGCCCGCGCGGCCGCCCAGCGCCGCTGGCTCTCCAGCGCGAAGGCATCCTGTGCCTCACGACTGATGCCGTATCGATCGGCCAGCAGATCGCAGAGCTCGCCCATGTGCTTGCCGGTCAGCGGATCGATGAAGCCGTCCCTGAAGAGGCCGTCGACCAGCGTCATGTCGCCCATGCGCTTGCCCCAGCGTGCTCCAAAGACAAAGTGCGGGATGTTCGTCATGTGCTCGACGCCCGCCGCCAGCACGACCTCCGCCTCGCCGAGGCGGATCGCCCGCGCCCCCTCGATCGTGGCCAGCATGCCGCTCAGACATGCCTGCTGCACCGTGTAGGCTGGCGCAGAGGTGGGAACACCGGCACCCGTCGAGATCAGACGCCCCGGATTCGGACCCGTGCCGGCCTGGCGCGCCAGGCCGACCACGGCCAGATCGACCATCTGAGGCTCGACCTCCACCGCTTCGAGCGCCGCTCGCGAGACGTGCGCTCCGAGATCGACCGCCGTCAGGCTGCGCAGACTACCACCAAATTTGCCGATCGGCGTTCTCAGCCCACCGAGGACGTAGACCTCTTCGCTCACGGTGCACTCTCCCGTTGGGAGAGGCGCGTCATCGCGTGATTGCCGGAGGCGGTCACCGTGATCGAGGCGATGTCGCCGCGCCGAGCGAGCTCTCGTATGAGCATGACCAGCGGCTTTCTCCCCAGTGGGTAGGCGGTCTTGATCGGCCCAGCGGCTTTGAGCTCGCGGTAGTTCTCGGCGCTGTAGTACGCCGCCAGCAGCAGATCGTCGTCCGAGTCGAACGGCCCGCGCTCGCGCCGGAGCCGCTCCAGCGCCGGCGCCAACATCTCGCCTGGCCTGCCGTTGACGGGTCTCTCGTCTCCGGCGATACGATCGTAGATATTGGGGTCCACCGGCGCCGCGAGCTCGCCGTAGTAGCCCAGCACGTATCGCCGCACCTCATCGGGAACGGTGGCGTAGCGCTCCTTTCCGATGACGTTGAGCGTTGCCTGCGTCACGAGATACTGCGCAAAGGGGCTCACCATGATCGGATAGCCCAAGTCTCTCCTCACCACTGCCGCCTCTTCGAGAATCTCCTCCAGGCGATGCTCCAGCCCCATCTCCCGCAGCTGGCTGCGCAGATTGGAGATCATGCCTCCCGGCACTTGGTGCTCGTAGTGGAAGGCATCGTACGCCGCGATCTCGCCAAGCGGTTTTCCTTCGCGCGCGGCGACGTACCGAAAATGCTCCGCCACCTCTCCCACCAGATCGACGTCGATCCCGGTATCGTACCCCACGTGACGTGCGTTCGCCGTCAGCCACTCCGTCGAGGGATGCGAGGCGCCGTTGGCCAGTACCGAGGTGGCCGTGTGCACGGTCTCCACGCCGAGCGCAATCGCCTCCAGCGCGCAGAGCGGTGCGAGCCCCGTCAGACAGTGCGAGTGCAGCTGCAAGGGCAGCGCTCCGACGGCGACGCGCAGCGCAGGGATCAGCGTCTGCACGCGCTCGGGACGCAAGAGGCCGCTGGGGTCCTTGAGGTAGATGGCATCCACGCCCATCGCCGCCAGCTCCTTGGCCTTGGCGGCGTAGTAGGCGTCGGTGTGGACGGGGCTGACCGTGTAGACCAGGCCTGCCGCGACATAGAGTCCACAGCGCTGGGCCGCGCGGACGTAGACATCGAGGTTTCGCAAGTCGTTCAGGGCATCGTAAGGCGTCGTATAGCGGATGCCGTTGGCGGCGATGCGCTCCGCGGTCCGTTCCACCACGTCGTCCGGGAAGAGCTCGAACGTAAAGAGACTCTGACCACGCACCATCACGATCAGCGGCGTTCGCTGGACGATGCCGCTCATGACGCGCATGCGCTCCCAAGGGTCCTCCTTCAGGTAGCGGACGCAGACGTCGAAGACCGCGCCTCCCACCAAGTCGATCGCTTCAAAGCCCGCGCGGTCCAGCAGCGGCGCGACAGGCAGCATCATGGCTGTGGTCATGCGCGTCGACCAGAGGCACTGGTGGGCGTCGCGCAGCGTGACGTCGATCAGAGAGACGCGCTTCATGCCACCTGACTCGCTTGCAGGAGCTCCGCCTCAACCCAACGCGTATGGGTCTGATTGCGCAGGAAGGAGGGATGATCCAGGAGTGCGCGATGAAACGGGATCGTCGTCTCGATGCCCTCGACGCCGAAGCCGTCCAAGGCAAGACGCATCCGGTGGATAGCCGCCCGGCGATCCTCCGCCCAGACGATGAGCTTGGCGATCAGGGAGTCGTAGAACGGCGGCACCACGTATCCCTGATAGGCGTGGGTGTCCACGCGCACACCCTCCCCTTCCGGCGGCGACCACGCGACGATGCGGCCCGGGGCAGGGCGAAACGTGGCCGGCGACTCGGCGTTGATCCGGCACTCGATGGCGTGACCGCGAGAGGCGATCGCCTCCTGGCGGAGGCGCGGCGAGCCGTGCTCCGCCACGTGCAACTGCTCGGCAATCAGGTCCAGGCCCGTGACCATCTCCGTCACCGGATGCTCGACCTGAACGCGCGTGTTCATCTCCAGGAAGAATGCCTCGTCGGTCACCGGATCGTAGACGAACTCGATGGTGCCGAGGCTGCTATATCCGATGCGGCGAGCGATCGCCAGCGCACACTCCGCAAGGCGCTCACGGCAGGCGGCGGAGAGCGCCACGGCGGGCGCTTCCTCCAGCAGCTTCTGCGAGCGGCGCTGCAGGGAACAGTCGCGCTCGCCCAGGTGAATTACCGTGCCGTCCCGTCCGCCGAGCAGTTGAATCTCGACGTGCCGCACGCGCTCCAGAAAGCGCTCGGCGAAGAGCGTCTCGTCGCCGAAGGCCGCCCGCGCCTCGCCCTGTGCCTCCTGAAAGGCCGGCATCAGCTCGGCCGCCGCACGAACGACGCGCATTCCACGCCCACCGCCACCCGCGGCGGCCTTCAGCAGCAACGGGTAGCCGACGCCACCGGCAAGGGCGGCCGCCTCCTGCGCCGTGTGCAAGACGCCGGGTGAGCCGGGAACAACGGGAACACCGATCTCGGCGACAATTCGGCGCGCCTCGATCTTGTTGCCCATCAGGCGAATAGCCTCGGGCGCCGGCCCGACGAACCCCACGCCGTGCTCGATGCAGGCTTGCGCGAAGGCGGCATTCTCCGCCAGGAAGCCGTAACCCGGGTGTATCGCGTCGCAACCCGCCGCGCTCGCCGCGGTCACGAGGGCGGCGACGTTGAGGTAGCTCTCAGCGGGCCGCGCCGGGCCGATGCAGAGCGCACGGTCGGCCAGGCGCACGTGCAGCGACTCCCGATCCGCCTGCGAGTAGACCGCCACCGTCTCGAGACCCAGCGCCTTGCACGTTCGAATGATACGCACGGCGATCTCGCCGCGGTTGGCCACCAAGATCCGCTTCATTGGACCGGTTCGATGATCATCAACGGCTGGTCGTACTCCACCATCGCCGCGTCGTCCACGAGGATCGCGGCGATGCGCCCGCGAGCGCCCGCCTTGATACTGTTCATCAGCTTCATGACCTCGATGATGCACAGCGTGTCCTGCTCCGAAACGATGCCGCCGACCTCGACGAACGGTGGGGCACCCGGTGCGGGCGAGCGGTAGAATACCCCCAGCATCGGCGCCTTGACGGCGACCCCGCTCGAAGGGAGGTCCGGGCGCGCCGGCCGCGCCGGCTTGGCCGATGCGGCCTCTGGCGCTTCCGCGACGGGGTCGTCCGTCGTCGCGCCCTGAGATTCACTCGACGGCGAAGCGTTGCCGGCCGCGCCGCGCTTGCGAATGACGATCTTCAGATCACCCGTCTCGAGGCGGAACTCGTCGACCGTGGCGTTGCCGATCGCCTGGAGTATGCTGCGCACATCTTCGTGGCTCAAGTCCAATGATCGGCGCCTCCGCTGGAAGCTGATACGTCTATATAGGTCTAGACCGGTCCGGCAGCGGTTCGGTTCGTGGCGCGCGAGGCCCTGCGGCGAGGGGGCCGGTCCATCGGGCCCTTGGCCCCTTCCCGCCCGTACGACCGCGGCTCGCGGCGCCATCATACCACGCGCGGCGGGGCGCGGGGAGCGCCCGCGCATGCGTGGAACCACGCGTACGCGGAGGGAGTCCAGATGACGCGAGTTCACGATGTGGGCGGGATGCACGGCTTCGGTCCGATCGATCGCGACGAGGTCGACGAGCCCTTTCACCACGAGTGGGAGGCGCGCGTCTTCGCGCTCAATCGCCTGTTGCTGCGCGCGAAGGTCTACAACCTGGACGAGTTTCGCCATGCCATCGAGCGCATGGATCCCGTCGCCTACCTCTCCGCTTCGTACTACGAGAAGTGGTTTGCCGGCATCGAGCGGCTGCTGGCGGAGAAAGGCGTGACGTCGTGAGCGCGGCGCCCGGGACGCAGCGCTTTCGCGTCGGCGATCGTGTACGGACGCGAACGATGAATCCCTCCGGCCATACGCGGCTTCCGGCGTACCTACGCAACCGGCGCGGCGTGGTCGAGGCGATCCACGGCCACTTTCCGCTGGCCGACGAGCGCGCGCGCGGCATCGACGATGCGGAGGAGCAGGCACTCTACACCGTCGTTTTCGCGGCGGCGGAGGTTTGGGGAGGCGATGCCGGCGCGCCGTTCAGTATCGCCGCGGAGCTCTGGGACGGCTACTTGGAGCCGGCGGGTGCGATGGAGGAGGGTCGATGAGCGATCACGGAGACGGCCATGGGCATGAGCACGATCATGCGCACGACCACGCCTCGAGCGCGACGATGTCGCAACGCGTCGCGGGTCTGGTGGCAACGCTCGAGCGCAAGGGCGTCGTCACCGGGCAGCAGCTGGACCGCGCCGTCGAAGAGTTCCTCGCTCACGCCAAGCCGGCCAACGGTGCCGCCGTGGTGGCGCGCGCATGGGTCGATCCCGCCTTCAAGGCTCGCCTGCTTGCAGACGCCAACGCGGCCATCGAGGAGCTAGGCTTCGACATGCGCCACTGGTCCTACGTCAAGCTGCGCGCCGTCGAGAACACGGAACACCTCCATAACGTCATCGTCTGCACGCTCTGCTCGTGTTACCCGCTCTCGCTGCTGGGCCCGTCTCCGGCATGGTACAAGAGCGTCGCCTATCGCTCGCGCGTCGTGCGCGACCCACGCGGCGTGCTGGAGGAGTTCGGCGTCACGCTGGACCCGGGCACGGAGATCGAGGTGTGGGACAGCACCGCGGAACTGCGTTATCTGGTCGTCCCGCGGCGTCCCGCCGGCACGGAGGGCATGGGCGAGGCGGAGCTCGCGAAGCTGGTCACGCGCGATTCGATGATCGGGACCGGGCTCTGCGCAGCGCCGCCGCGATAACGACCAGCAAGGCGAGCGCGGCGAGCGCGCCGAGGACGGGCAGCGTGACGGCCAGAACCAGCGCGGTGATCGCGACGGCGTCCTCGCCGACGCTCAGCACCGGGTTCGCTAGCGTCACGCCTTCAGAGGTTGGCGATGGCCTCGACGATCCGCTCTGCCGCCTTGGCGGCCGCCGGGCGATCCGCCTCTGCGGCGAAGCCCTGGATCAGCACGGCAAAGGCCAGCTTGCCGCTGCCTTCGCTCTCCACGTAGCCGGCGATGTTCTCCACGTGCTTCATGCTCCCGGTCTTCGCGCTGATGCGCGAGGCGAGGGGTGAGCCGGCGAAACGATCAGCCAGCGTTCCCGCGGAGCCAGGACGCGGCAGCGCCGCGCGGATGAGCGCTCCATTCGGCTGGCGCGCGATGGCCGCCAGCAACAGGGCGAGATCGCGGGGTGGGATCAGATCGTAGCGCGAGAGCCCGCTGCCGTCGTGCAGCGAGAGGGTGCGCGGGTCGATGCCGATCGACTGCGCATAGTCGCGCTGTGCCGCGTTGCAGGCCTGGAAGCCGGCGGCCGGATCGCGGCGCTTGGCGATCTGGCGGCAGAGCATCTCCGCGATGAAGTTGTCCGACGGCGGCAGCATCTTCTGCAGCAGCTCGCCCAGGCTCGCGCCCTCGTGCTCCCAGACCGTACGCGCATCCCGCGGCGCCCGCTCGACGCCGGCCAGCGCGTCCACGCGCACGCCGTGTGCCTGCAGCGCGCCCGCCAGCGCCGC
>JAGWST010000380.1 GCA_028869325.1 bacterium
CACGGCAAGGCGTAGACGCGCAGGGCGTGGCTGACGCCCTGCTCACCCACGGGCGGGACCACGGCGGCGGCATGCGCCCGCAGCTCCGGCGGCGCCGAGCCCATCGCCACGCCGAAGGCCGCGGCTTTGAGCAGCGGAACGTCGTTCCAGGAGTCTCCCACAGCCATGGTCGAGCAGGGGTCCACGCCCAGATCCCGCGTCAGCTTGCGCAAGGCATTCCCCTTGTTGGCCTCGCGGCTCAGCACCTCGACGAACTCCGGCTCGCTGCGCGTCACGTAGAACTGCGGAAAACGCTCCGCCAGGCGCGTCGCATACGCGGCGATGCGCTCCGGCTCGCCTACGCCGACGACCTTGGTCGACGACTGGGTGATCGCATCCGTGAGCGAAGGGACGAGCACCGGCTCGACGCGCGCGAGGTCGGTGTAGATCTTCGACCAGTGATTGACGCTCTGCACGTAGAGGCGGTCTTGAAAGTAGGCCTGCGCGTGGAGGCCGTCCGCCAGCATAGCCGCGACGATCTCCCGCGCGAGCGCCCCCGGCAACGGCTCCTCCCAGATCAGCGCGCGGCTGCGCACGTCGTAGCACGCCGCGCCCTGGTAGCAGACCAGCGGCCCGTCGAGCTCGAGCTCGTCGGCGAAGGGCACCGAGGCCGCGAACATGCGCCCCGTGAAGAGCACGACGCGGCTGCCGGCCTCTCGCGCGGCGGCGATCGCCGCGCGATCGCTCTCGCCGATGGTCAAGCGCTCGTCCACCAGCGTCCCGTCGACGTCTAGGGCAATCAGCTGCGGCGGCTTGGCATAGGGCGGCGCATCGATCACGCTTCGCCCTCCGCCGCGGCGCGGAGGCGCGCCGTGCGCGCGTGCGCGCGCAGACCCTCGAAATCGGCTAAGGCCGCGAGCGGCCCCGCGTCGCGCGCCATCCGCTCGCGGCTGTAGGCGACCACGGAGACCGTGCGCGTGAAGTCCGCGACGCGCAACCCGGAGGCGAAGCGCGCCGCCCCGCTGGTGGGCAGCACGTGGTTGGAGCCGGCCAGGTAGTCGCCGGCGGCCACCGGCGTCCAATCGCCGACGAAGATGGCGCCGGCATGGCGGATGCGCCCGAGCCATCGCCAGGGATCGGCCGTCTGCAGGCTGAGGTGCTCGGGGGCGAAGCGGTTGGCGACCTCGACCGCCTGCTCCAGATCCTCGCAGTCTACGAGCCAGCTTCCCTCGCGCAGCGCGGCCTCGAGGATATCGTCGCGGCCCGTCTCACGTGCAAACGATCCCTCCAGTAGCGCCTGCACCCGATCGAGCAGCGCGCGCGAGGGCGACGCGGCGACCACCCGCGCGCGCGGATCGTGCTCGGCCTGCGCCAGCAGCTCGCCGGCCACGAACTCCGGGCGCGCGCGCTCGTCGGCGACCACCAGCACCTCCGAGGGGCCGGCCAGGCTGTCGATGCCCACTGTACCGTAGACTTGTCGCTTGGCCTCGGTCACGTAGAGATTGCCCGGGCCCACGATCTTCTCCACCGGCGCGATCGCACGCGTGCCGAAGGCCAGGGCGGCAACCGCCTGGGCGCCGCCGACGGCGTGTACCTCGCCGATCCACGGGCAAAGGGCGCAGGCGAAGAGCACGGCGTCGCTCACGCCGCCGCGCACGTCCGGCGGCGAGCAGAGCACGATCTCGCGCACCCCCGCGACGTGGGCGGGAATCGAGTTCATCAGCACCGAGGACGAGAGCACCGCCGAGCCGCCGGGAACGTAGAGCCCGACGCGCTCCAACGGCTCTACCAGCCACCCGCTGACCGTGCCGTCTGCCTCCGGCTGCAGGTGCGACGCTGCACGCTGGCGCTCGTGGAAGGCCAGGATGCGGTCGCGCGCGAGCTCGAAGGCGGTCGCGACCTCGGGCGCCACCAGCGCGCGTGCCTGCTGGTAGGGCGGCACCTTCACGCGCGTGCCGCCGCGCAGCTCCACGCCGTCGAAACGGCGCGTGTACTCGGCCACGGCGTCGTCACCGCGCGCGCGCACGTCGTCGAGGATGGCGCGCACGGCGGCCACGGCCTCCGCGGGCGGCTCCCATCCGCGAGCATAGAGCCCGGCGGAGGCGGCCTCGCCTGCGTTCACGCGTCGCATTGCAGTCGCTCCAACAACGAGGTGACCTCTTCGTACTTGGCTCGGAAGCGCACGGGATTGACCACGAAACGCGCCGTGGAGGGGGCGATCTCGTCGACGATCACCAAATCGTGTTCGGCCAACGTGCGCCCCGTCGCCACCAAGTCCACGATGAGGTCCGCCAGCGCCACCACGGGTGAGATCTCGACGCTGCCGTGCAGCGGAATGATCTGCACGGGGAGGTCGCGTTCGGCGAAGTAGGCCTCCGCCGAGCGCACGAACTTGCTGGCCACACGGCAGAAGGTCGGCAGCGGTCGCCCCTGATGGTAGCCGCAGGCGGCCTGCGCCGCCACCACCAGCCGGCAGTAGCCGAAGCCCAGGTCGGCCAGCTCCGAGACGCTGCGCTCCGTCTCCCAGAGCACGTCGGCGCCGACGATGCCGCAGTCGGCCGCGCCGAACTCGACGTAGGTCGGGACGTCGCTCGGGCGCAGCAGCAGAAAGCGCGCGCCGCTGCGAGGATCGTCGAGCACCAGCTTGCGGCCCACGTCGGGGGGGAGCTGGAGCCCGGCGTTGGCCAAGCGCTCGCGCGATTCGCGGTAGAGCGCGCCCTTGGGCACCGCGATGGTCAGGCTCAAGCGAGCAACTCCTCCACCGGACGCCGCGCGCCTCCGGCTACCTCGATGCAGGTGCCGCCGACGATCACGCGCGGAATGCCGTGCGCCTGCGCCTCCGCCAGCAGCGCCCCCTCCTCGGCGCCGTTCAGCGCGCGTGCCACGCGCACGCCGCGCGCGCGCAGCGCGCGTGCCACGCGGTCGTCGCCGGCCACCAAGAACTCGGCCCCGTCCACCACGGCGGCCTCCATGCCGCCGCGGCGCTCCAAGGCGATGAGCAACCTCTCGACGCCCAGCGACCAGCCCGCTGCCGGCGCCTCGCCTCCGAAGCGCCCCAGCAACGCATCGTACCGCCCCCCGCCCAGCAGCGAGAAGCCCAGCTCCGGAACGTAGGCCTCGAAGACCAGCCCCGTGTAGTATTCGAAGTCGCGCAGCAGCGCGAAGTCGATCGCGATGCGATGGCCCATCGAGAGGCTCTCCGCGCGAGCGAGGATGGCGCGCAAGCGCGCGATTCCGCCGTCGACGCGCGGGTGAGGAACGTAGCGCAGCAACCGTTCCAACACCTCCGTCCCGCCGCGCAGCAGCGCCAGCTCCGGCAGGACCTGGACCTTCGGGTCGCCGCGCTCGCCGCAGAAGGCGCGCAGCGCCACCAAGTTGCGCCGTCCCAGCAGGCTCTTTACCACGCGCGCCTCGTCCGGCTGCAGCCCGACCTCGCGCAAGACGGCGTCGACGATCGCGACGTGATTGACGTCGATGCACGCATCGGGCAGGCCGGCGGCATCCAGCGCCTCCAGCGCCGTCAGCATGATCTCGACGTCGGCCTCCACCGAGGCGTTGCCGATCAGCTCGACGCCCGCCTGGGTGAACTCGCGCATGCGCCCCTCTTGCGGCTCCTCGTAGCGGTAGACCGGGGCCACGTAACAGAGGCGCAGCGGCATCGGCCCGTTGCGTAGGCGCGTGGAGACGAGCCGCGCGATTGGGGTCGTCATCTCCGGACGCAGCGCCATCGTCGTGCCGCGCCGATCGGTGAAGCGGAACGACTCCGCGGCGAGCGCCTCGCCGAGGCCAGCCTCGATCACGTCGAAGCGCTCGAAGCCAGGGGTCGCCGCCTCCTGATAGCCGAAGCGCGCGAAGACCGCGCGCAGCGCCGCCTCCAAGGCGCGCTTCGCCGCCAGCTCTCCGGGCAGCCAATCGCGCGTTCCCGCCGGTAGTCTCATCGCCGCTGCGCGCCTTCCGTGCTCACGTCGCCCTCGCGCATGCCCTCCGCACCGAAGATGCGCTCCAACGCGGCGCGCACCTGCGGCGCGCTGCTGATCCCCGCGGGCAGCCGCCGCGCGGAGGCGCCGTGGTGGAGCACCAGGGGAACCTCACCGGGCCACTCCGCCGCCAGCACGTGCAGGCGGTCGATCTGCGCCTTGGTGGCCACGCGCAGATGCCATCCGCGCGCGCTCTGCGCCCCGCCGTTGGACTCGAAGGCCGCCGCCTCGTTGACGTGCAGCGTCAGCTCCAGCGGCGCGCCCTCGTCATCGCCCTCCGCGGGCGCCGGCCCACGCGCCTCGCGTATGCGCAGGCGCCCTTTGACGATCAACACCTTGTCGCGCTCGAAGAGCTGCTGCACCAGCGGATAGACTTTGGGAAAGACCACCACTTCCACGGACGCGGTCGTATCCTCCAGACGTGCGATGAGCATCTGCTGCTGCTGCTTGGTCAGCACGCGCCGCATCTCCACCACGATCCCGCCGACGCTCACCAGCTCGTCGTCCTCGCAGCGCTGCAGCTCACGGATCGAGCGCCCCGTGCGCGCGTAGAGCGCCTGCGCGGTCTCGGCCAGCGGATGGCCGGAGAGGTAGAGGCCAAGATGATCCTTCTCCCAGGCCAGCGCCTCCGACGGCGGCGGCGGCGGAAGCTCGCGTAGCGCCTGCGCCACCGCGGGCCCGCTGGCCTCGCCGTCCAATGCGCCGAAGAGCGAGCCCTGTCCCAACTCGCGGTCGCGCGCGGCGCGCCCCGCGCTGGCCAGCGCATCCTCTACGGCGTCCAACTGCTGCGCGCGGTTGCCCGGCAGCGAGTCCAGCGCGCCAGCTTTGATCATCGCCTCCAGCACGCGCTTGTTCAGCTGCTTGGTATCCACGCGCGCGGTAAGGTCGAAGACGTCGGCGAGCGGCCCGCCCTGCTCGCGCGCCGCGATGATGGCGCGTACGGCCGCCTCGCCGACGCCCTTGATCGCTGAGAGCCCGAAGCGGATCGCGGCGCCGTCGGCGGAGAAGTCGGCTTGCGAGGTGTTGACGTCAGGCGGCAGCACGGCGATGCCCAGCGCACGCGACTCCTCGATGTACTCGACCAGCTTCTCCGTCTTATCGCGCACGGAGGAGGCGAGGGCGGCCATGTACTGCTGCGGGTAGTTGGCCTTCAGGTACGCCGTCTGATAGGCGATCAAGCCGTAGCAGACGCTGTGCGACTTGTTGAAGCCGTAGCCCGCGAACGGCTCGATGAAGCCGAAGATGCGCTCGGCCAGCCCCTCGTCGATGCCGCTGGCCACGCAGCCGTCCACGAACTTCTTGCGATAGACGGGGACCTTGTCTACCTGCTTCTTGCCCATGACCTTGCGCAGCTCGTCGGCCTGCCCCAACGTGAAGCCGGCGAGCTCGCGCGCGATCTGCATCACCTGCTCTTGATAGACCGCCACGCCGTAGGTCTCGGCCAGGATCGGCTCCAGCTTGGGGTGCAGGTAGCTCGGCTTCTTGCGCCCGCGCTTGCCAGCGATGAAATCGGGAATCCAATCCATCGGGCCGGGCCGGTAGAGCGCGTTCATCGCCACCAGATCGTCGAGCGAAGTCGGCTGCAAGTCCACCAGATAGCGGCGCATGCCGTCGGACTCGAACTGAAAGACGCCCGTCGTCCGGCCCTGCGAGAGCAGGCTGAAGGTCTTGGCGTCGTCGATCGGGATGCGCTCCAGATCGAAGGCCGGATCGACGGTACGGCGGATCTCCTGCACCGCGTTCTGCATCACGGTCAAGTTGCGCAGCCCCAGGAAGTCCATCTTGAGCAGGCCGATCTTCTCGACCCAGCCCATCGAGTATTGCGTGTTGACGTCGTTCTCGCCCAGCTTGATCAGCGGTGCGTACTGCGTCAACGGCTCCTTACCGATCACCACGCCGGCGGCATGCGTGGAGGCATGGCGCGCCAGTCCCTCGATGGAGCGCGCCGTGTCGAGCAGCTGGCGGATCTGCGGCGAGTTGTCGTAGAGCATGCGCAGCTCGGGGATCTGCTCCAGCGACTGCGCGATAGAGAGGCCGCCGGGGCCGCTAGGTATCAGCTTGGCGACCCGATCGACCTCGGGCAGGGGGACGGCCAGCGCTCGGCCTGCATCGCGCACGGCCGCGCGCGCCAGCATCGTGCCGAACGTGACGATCTGGGCCACGCGCTCTGTACCGTACTTCTCCTCCACGTAGCGGATGACTTCGTCACGGCGCTCGACGCAGAAGTCCGTGTCGATGTCGGGCATCGAGATGCGGTCCGGGTTCAAGAAGCGCTCGAAGAGCAGCTTGAAGCGTATCGGATCGACGTTCGAGATGCGCAGGCAGTACGAGACCAGCGAGCCGGCCGCCGAGCCGCGGCCGGGGCCCACGGGGATGCCGCGGTCGCGCGCGTATTTGATAAAGTCCCACACGATCAAGAAGTACGAGGCGAAGCCCATCGAGGTGATGACGCCCAGCTCGTACTCCAAGCGCTCGCGCAGCTCGGCATCGCCGGCGGCCCGCTCGGCGCCGTAGCGCTCGCGCAGACCCGCCTCGCAGAGCTCGCGCAAGTAGGCCTCCGGCGTGCGCTCTGGCTCGGGGACCGGGTAGACGGGCAGATGGAAGACCCGCTCGGGGATGCGGACGTCGATGCGCTTGGCGATCTCCACCGTGTTGTCGCAGGCCTCCGGAAGGTCGGCGAAGAGCTCGCGCATCTCGTCGGGCGACTTGACGTAGAACTGGTCGGAGAAGAACTTCAGGCGCTGGGTGTCGCTGACCGTCTTACCGGTGCCGATGCAGAGCAGCACGTCGTGCGCGGGTGCGTCTGAGCGGCTGAGATAGTGCGAGTCGTTGGTGGCCACCAGCGGCAGCCCCAGCTCGCGGGCGATCGAGACCAGCCCCGCGTTGATCGCCTCCTCCTCCGGCATGCCGTGGCGCATCACCTCGATGTAGAAGCGGTCGCCGAAGATCTGCCGGTAGATCTGGGCGTTCTTCAGCGCCGTCGCGCGGTCGTTCTTGAGCAGGGGCGCGGCGACCAGACCGCTCATGCAGCCCGAGAGCACGATCAGCCCGTCGTTGTGACGCTCCAAGAGCTCCAGGTCGATGCGCGGCTTATAGTAGTAGCCCTCCAGAAACCCAGCCGAGATGAGTGCCAACAGGTTCTTGTAGCCGGTGTGATCGGCCGCCAGGAGCGTCACGTGGGCCTCGTCGCGAACGGAGCGATCCTTGCGCCCGCGCGGAGCGAGATAGGCCTCGCAGCCGATGATCGGCACGATCCCCACGTCCTTGGCGGCGTAGTAGAACTCCATGGCGCCGAACATGACGCCGTGGTCCGTCAGGGCGATCCCGGGCGCGCCGGATTTGACGGTGCGCTCACAGAGGTCCTTGACGCGGCAGGCCCCGTCGAGGAGAGAATACTCGCTGTGGACATGGAGGTGCACGAAACTCACGGCGCCGCCTTGTTACGCTTGCTCCCCGACGAATCCCTCACGCGGAGCGGAGGCTTCCTTGCAAGGGAGCAAGAATCGTCGCAGTGGCCCGGCCGGGAATTGGGTTCGACGGAGGTAGATCGTTGAGCGATTCGCCGGAGTTCCGCGAGCGCGCGCTCCAAGGCGAGTTGGAGTCGCTGCGGCGCCGGCTGGCCGCCGTAGAGGCCGAACGAGACGAGCTGGCTCGCCAGAACAACGAGCTCTTCATCTTTCAGCAGGTCTTCTCGGCGATCAACTCCAGCCTCGACCTCGACGATATCCTCTCGATGGTGATGCGGGGCATCCGTGAGGCACTCGGCTACTCGCGGCTGACGCTCTTCGACGTCGTGCAAGGGGCCGTCACGCCGCGCATGATCACCACTCCCGATGGGTTGGTCGTCCCCGCACCATCCTCGGAGCCGCTCGACCTCCCACCCGATTCGCCGCTGGCGGCCGTGGCGGCCGGGCGGCACCAGCTCCACGTCGGCGAGGGTCCCCCTCCCGCGCCGCTGAGCGGCGGCGACGGCCCGTTCTTTCTGATCCCGCTGAACGTCCGCCAGACGACGCTGGGCGTCCTCTTCGTGGACGGCTCCGACCGGCCTGGCCTCACCGACGACTCGCTGCGCATCCTGCTCGACTTTGCCTCGCAGGCGGCGATGGCCATCGAGACCGCGCATCTCTTTCAGGAGACCAAACGCCTCGCCATGGTCGACCACCTGACCGGGTTGGCCAATGCGCGACACCTCCACGACCTGATGGAGCACGAGCTCGCGATGGCGGCCCGCCACGCCCAGCCACTCTCGTTCGTCATCATGGACCTGGACGACCTCAAGCTGATCAACGACTCGCACGGACACGCCGCCGGCGACGCCGCACTTCGGACCTTCGCCGAGACGCTCAAGACCACGGCGCGCGCAAGCGATATCGTCGCCCGTTACGCCGGCGACGAGTTCGTGCTGGCCATGCCCCAGACGGACGAGGAGGCCTGCCGCTGCGCGCTCACCCGCATCATGGCCGCCCTCAACGCCCGGGGGATCAAGGTCTCCGCCGGTGTCGCCATCTATCCGCTCCACGCCCAGGACGAGCAGAGCCTGTTCGTCGCGGCCGACGTGGCCCTCTACCAATCGAAGGTCATGGGTAAGAACCGCTTCACCGTCGCTCCCGCCATCGCGCACGGAGAGCAGGAGTCCGCCCTGGGCTAGCGGTATGCGCCCGGTTGGGCGCCTGCTGCGCTCGCGCCACGTGCATGCGACTTTCGTCTGCAAAGAGCGCAAAGCGCTATGCTACAATCTAGGGCGCTTTACGAAACCGAGTGACCGGGGGCTGCAAACGGGCCGAGTGGCCCGGAACCTTTCAAGCGAAGGGGTCCCCACGAACGAAGCGCAGCGAAGTGAGTCGGGGATGGGAGTGAATGGGGGAAGCAATCGCGCTTCACGCGATTGCGCTCCCGGAGGGGCTTCCAAGTAAATGGGGGTCCCCAAGAACGGAGCGGAGCGGAGTGAATGGGGATAATTAAGCACGATATCGTCGTGGTCGGAGGCGGTTTGGCGGGGATGCGCGCCGCCGTGGAGGCCGCCGAAGGCGGCGCCGATGTCGCGGTAGTCTCGAAGATGCACCCCGTCCGAAGTCATTCGGGCGCCGCTCAGGGCGGCATCAACGCGGCGCTGGGCAACCGCGAGGACGATACGACGGAGCGGCACACCTTCGACACCGTCAAGGGCTCCGACTACCTCGGTGACCA
>JAGWST010000028.1 GCA_028869325.1 bacterium
GGCCGGCGCACGCTGCTGGCACTGGCGGCGCTCATGACGCTCCTCTCCGCCTTCCTGCTGAGCGTGGGCCGCGGTATGCCGCTGCTGACCGTGGCGGTCGCACTGGGAACGGTCAGCCCAAGCGCCGCTGAGGTGGGCCCGTTTGGAGCGTTGGAGCAGGCGATGCTGGCGCAGAGCATCCACGGAGCGGCGCGCATCCGCGCATTCGCCATCTATAACCTCGCGGGCTCCTTTGCGATTGCCGTGGGTGCGTTGATCTCCTCCTTCGTCGCTCCTGCGGCGTTGCTCTGGGTGTTCGCGCTCTCGGGGCTCGCCTTGGCCGCCTGCTATCTGAGCCTGGGGCCCGGCGTCGAGCTGCCGCCCGGCGCAAGAGCCTCGCCGCCGCATCAGGCGGCGGAGAGATCGCCTGCGCCGGCTGCGGCCGGGCGTTTCGGCGTGGTGGAGCGGCTCACCGTGCTCTTCGGGGCCGATGCGCTCGCGGGGGGCCTCGTGGTGCAGAGCTTCATGGCCTACTGGTTCCACCTGCGCTTCGGCGTCGACGAGCACGCCTTGGGCGCGCTCTTCTTCGGCGCGAACCTGTTGGCGGCGCTCTCGTTCCTCGCCGCGGAGCGGCTGGCCGGGCGCTTCGGCTTGCTGAACACGATGGTCTTCACGCACCTGCCCTCCAACCTGCTCTTGGCGCTGGTGCCGCTGATGCCGACCTTCCCGCTTGCGGCGGCGGCGCTCCTGGCGCGCTTTGCGCTCTCGCAGATGGACGTGCCGACGCGCCAGGCCTACACGATGGCCATCGTTCCGCCGCACGAGCGAGCCCGCGCCGCCGGGCTGACCAACGCGATCCGTCCGGGGGCGCAGGCGGTCTCGCCGCTGCTGGCGGGGATCGCTGTGCAACACGCGGCCTTCGGTCTGCCGTTCTTTCTTGCCGGCGCCGTGAAGGTCGTCTACGATCTCTGGCTCTACCGGCTCTTCAAGCCGGTGAAGCTGCGCGAGGAGGCACCCGCTAAACGTCGTCTTTCTGGATGACGCCCTCGCCCTCGAGCACCATCTCGCCCTTCTGGTTGACGCAGGTGGTGCGACAGCGGATACGCCGCCGCTCGGGCATCAGCGCGATCACCTCCGCCGTCGCGGTGATGGTATCGCCGGGATAGACCGGGGCGCGAAAGCGGAGCGTCTGCGAGACGTAGATGCCGCCCGGCAGGCCCAGCATCAGCGCGTTGGCGGTGGAGAGGAGCGAGGCCGTGAGCAGGCCGTGCGCGATCCGCCCCTTGAAGCGTGTCCGCTTGGCATAGGCCTCGTTGGTGTGCAGCGGATAGCTGTCTCCGCTCAAGCCTACGAATGCGGCGATCTCCTCGTCGGTGATCTGCTTGACGTACTGCGTCTTCTGTCCGACCGCGTACTCCTCGAAGCGCCGTTGGGGAAAGTCGATCATCGTTCCTCTCTCTTCGCGTCTCAACCGCGCAGCATGGCTGTCTGTCCGAACGCACTCAACATGAGTGCGGCCAGCGCCGCTGCGATGCAGATGCCGGTAAGCGGCTCGCGCCGCCGCTCCCAGCTGACCGCGCGCGCAACCCGCGTGAAGGCGGCGGCCAGCTCTCCGGCGTTCGACGCCTGAGCGTAGCTTCCGTGCGCGGCCGTGGCGATCGCCTGCAGGCTGGGCGCGTCGAGGCCTGCCAGCTCGTTGGTGCCCGGAATGAGCGCGGTCGTCTGTGACAGACCGATGCCGATGGTGTCGATCTGGATGCCGCGCCGGCCGATCTGGCTTGCGGTCTGCTGGGGATCGGGCGGGCGGTTGTTCTCACCGTCGGTCAGCAGCACGATGGCGCGCCGCCCGTGCTTGGGCAGCAGGCTGGCGGCGGTCACGAGCGCGGCGCCGATGGCGGTGGCCCCGTTGGGAGCGGGAATGCGCTCCAGCGCCGCACGCTGCTGATCGCGCTCCCGCGTCGGGATCAGCACCACCTGCGCATCGCCGGCAAAGGAGACGATGCCGAGGCTGGTCCCCGCCGGCATAGCGTCGATGAAACGCCGCGCGGCGGCGCTCGCGGCGACGGAGCGTGTGGGGGCGAAGTCGTCGGCGCCCATCGATCCCGACGTGTCGATGCAGATGATGGCGGCGGCGTCGCGCAACGGAACGCCGACGGTTGCGTTGGGCGCGGCCAGCGCCACGACGATGAGCGCCATGCCGAGGTAGGCCAAGAGGCGCAGAGCGAACAGCACGCGCGCGACGTCGCGCGCGTAGGGCACCACGGCCGGCAGAGAGCTGTAGGCCATCGCGCGGGCGCGCGCGCCGGCCTCGACGGCCGATTGCCAGAGGGCCAGCGCCGCGAGCGGCAGCAGCAGTACCAGCATCCACGGATGGGCAAAGGCGATCATGCCGGCACGCCTACTCCAAGAGGTCCGCAGCCGGCGTCGACTCGTCGAAGAGCCGCACGCGCCAGCCCAGCGCCGTCATGCGCTCCAGCACGCGCCGCTCGCGGGCCGCGCAGGCGGCCGCGTGGCGCTCGGCGGCGCGGCCGTCGATGCGCAGCGTACGCACGGCACCGCCAGGCGCGTCGCGCAGCCTGACGGCACCGCGTAACGGAAGGCCGCCGGCCCACGGATCGCGCGCGACGCGTGCGAGTGCGTAGCGGCGCTGCGGCAGGCGCGCCAGCGCGGGCTCGTGGAGCGACTCCTCCAGCGCGTAGCACTCGCCGACCACGAGCACGGCGGAGCCGGGCGGTGCGGCCGCATCGAGTTCCATCAGCGCCGCGCCGTCGAGTGCGCGCCCCGGCTCATCGTCCGCGCGCAGATGCGCGAGCACGAAGGCGGCGGCGCGCTCGCCGCGCAGGCCGCCGGAGTCCAGCACGCGATTACCGAGCATCAAGCGTACCACGTCGCGGTCGCGCGCGGCGCCCAGCCAGAGTTCGGCAAAGGCGTCGCCCGCCGCGCGCAGCGCGCGCGCTCGCCCCAGCAGCATGCGCGGACCGTGATCGACGGCGCAGACCAAGTGCAGCCCCGATTCCTCCAGCATGACGCGCGTCTGCAACTGGCCTGAGCGCGCGGTGGCGGCCCAATCGATGCGGCGAGGATCGTCACCCTGCTCGTAGGCGCGCAGCTCCGCGAACTCCAGTCCGTCGCCGCGCAGCAGCGGGCCGCCCTCGCCGGCGGGGCCACGCACGCGCAGGCGCAGGAGGCGGCGCCGCA
>JAGWST010000381.1 GCA_028869325.1 bacterium
CGCCTCCAGCACGGAGGTCAGCGCCTGGGCGAACTCGACGTGCTGATCGGCCATCGCTGCCCTGGCCTGCGCAACGACCTGCTCGAATCCCGCTCGGCGTTCGGCGGGTAGGACCCCAATGTGGGCCGATAGGCGCGTCAGCGCCTCACCAACCCCCCGACCTATGCTCTGCGGACCGACCGGCTCTCGCTCTCTGAACAGCATCTGCCGCCCTCCTAGCAAGAGCATAGCGGCTTGGCCATGGCGCCGGCATCCGGGGAACTACCTATATTCCGGCCGCGTTCTCGCACCCTCAGCCGTTAGAGCCCACGAGGAGGACCCACTCCTAGAGCCGGTCTCCCGGCTTTGGGCCAAGGACCTTACACCGCTCTCCCACCAGCCGTGCGAGCTCCTCGGGCGAGCCGGTGAGAGCCGGAAAGGTGTGGTGGTGCATGGCGATCACCGTCGGCGCCTGGAGATACTCGCAGGCCTTGGCCGCCTCCCTCGGGCCCATCGTGTAGTGCCCGCCGATCGGCAACAGCGCCACCTCGGGGTGGTAGAGGTCGCGGATGAGCGACATATCGGAGAAAACGTTGGTGTCGCCGGCGTGGTAGAGCGTGAAGCCGTTCTCGAAGACGACCACGTAGCCGCAGGGGTCTCCGCCGTAGACGATCTTGCCGCCGTCCAAGATGCCGCAGGAGTGGTCGGCGTGAACCATCGACACCTTGATACCGTCGAGATCGAGCGTGCCGCCGGTGTTCATGCCGATCAGGTTGGCCTCGGGGATGCCCTGTGCGCCCAGCCAGACGCTGATCTCGAAATTGCAGACGAAGACCGCCTTGGGATGGGCACGTGCGATCTCAACGGAGTCGCCGAGGTGATCGAAGTGACCGTGCGTGATCAGCACGTAGTCGGGCGCCTCGATGCGCTTGAGCGCCTCGGGAACGGCAGGATTGGCTTGCAGCCACGGGTCGATCACGATACGCTTGCCCCGCGGGCTCTTGATGGCGAAGGCTGCGTGTCCCAGAAAGGTGATCTCGGTCTCGCGCATCACTGGCTCCTCTCCTCGTCGGCGATCGTGTGCGCTAGGCCCTTACTCCGCGCCGCGACCGGAGGTCCTGCCGCCAACGTGGAATAGGCACCGGCGTGGATGTTCGCCTCGTCCAGCTTCTCTCGAGCTACATCGAGACCGCCGGCTCGTACGCGCTGGCACGGCTCGACCTCGCGATCGCGCAGCCGCGTGCTGTGCTGCCGCCGCTGCTGCCGCGGCCTTCGACGGCCTCCGAGTCGGCGTTGCGCGAGGAGTGGCCTATCAGCGAGCACGCCCTAGAAGCGGCTTTGGAGTACTTGCGGCGTGCGACCTGCGGCGGCGTCAGCGTCGATCGCACGCACGCCGCCTACGGCTGGCTAGAGCGCTGCATTCGCGAGCTGGACCAGTACGGGCGCTGCATCAATTGGGTGCTTACCGTAAACGAGCGCGACCGCTCGGGATAGCGGGTCGCGCCCTCCTTTCGCCGCGGCTCCGCCTCAAGCGACGCTGGAGACACCCTCCAGGGCCCGCTCCGGAAGCTCCTCGGGTGCCTCGACGGCCACCGGCTCCACCAGCCAGAACGCTGCGGCCGATGCGGGCCACGCGCGCAGCAGCGTCCGCGCGACCTCGCTCTCCGTTCGCTCGGCGTGCTCTTCGAGCAGCGTGCGCACGCGAGCGACGCGGCGCGGATCCCCGCCGAGACGCGTGGCGCGCACCGCCGTTCCGGCGAAATGCGCCGGGAAGGCGCCCTCGGCATCCAGCACATAGGCGACGCCGCCCGTCATGCCGCTGGCAAAGTTGCGCCCCGTCGGCCCCAGCACCAGCACCTCGCCGCCGGTCATGTACTCGCAGCCGTGGTCGCCCACGCCGCCCACCACCAGCACGGCGCCGGAGTTACGGACGGCGAAGCGCTCACCCGCGCTGCCGCGCAGATACGCGCATCCCCCCGTGGCGCCGTAGAAGCAGGCGTTCCCGGCGACGGGTTGCCACGGCGCCAGCCACGGGGGCGCGACGACGATCTCGCCCCCCGACATCCCCTTGCCGACGTAGTCGTTGGCATCGCCCTCCAAGCGCAGCGTGATGCCGGCGCAGAGGAAGGCGCCCAGGCTTTGGCCGGCCGTGCCGCGCAGGGTCGCGCGGATCGGCGC
>JAGWST010000382.1 GCA_028869325.1 bacterium
AGAGATGTCACAAAGGGCAGAGGTTGGGACTCTGCTGTTCTCTGCCTCTCTCCGTATCTTCTCTGTGATCTCTGTGTGCTCTGTGGTTCAACCCTGGATTCCTACCAGCCGCGCTGGGCCATCAGCTCGCGCTCGGGGATCGCGCCCACCTCGATGCCGCGCATCGGCTCGCCCAACCCACGCGACACCTCGGCGAGAATCGTGGGATCCTCGAAGTGCGTGGTGGCTTTCACGATGGCCTTGGCCCGGCGCAGCGGATCAGATGACTTGAAGATGCCCGAGCCGACGAAGACGCCATCCGACCCCAGGCGCATCACCAGCGCCGCGTCCGCCGGGGTTGCCACGCCTCCCGCGCAGAAGAGCACCACCGGCAGGCGCCCCAGCTCGCGCACCTCGCGCACCAGCTCATAGGGCGCGCCGAGGTTCTTGGCCTCGGTCATCAGCTCCTCGTCGGGCAGGATGGTCAGGCGCCGGATGCCATCGGTGATTGCGCGCAGGTGCCGCACCGCCTCGACGATATTGCCGGTGCCGGCCTCGCCTTTGCTGCGGATCATAGCCGCGCCTTCGGTGATGCGGCGCAGCGCTTCGCCGAGATCGCGCGCGCCGCAAACGAACGGCGTCGTGAACCCGTGCTTTTCGACGTGATAGAGATCGTCGGCCGGAGTGAGTACTTCTGATTCGTCGATGTAATCGACGCCGATGGACTGCAGCACTTGCGCCTCGGCAAAGTGGCCGATGCGAACTTTGGCCATGACGGGAATCGTCACCGCATCCATGATCCCTTGAATCAGTTCGATCGAACTCATGCGCGCGACGCCGCCCGCGGCACGAATATCGGACGGGATGCGCTCGAGCGCCATGACGGCGACGGCGCCGGCCTCTTGGGCCACGACGGCCTGCTCGGGGGTCACGACGTCCATGATGACGCCGCCCTTGAGCATCTGCGCGAGCCCGCGCTTGACGGTAACGGTTCCAGTTTGCTGATCGGCCACGGTAGACTCCTTAAGACGCCTCTATGTCCCTATCGTATCAACGAATTCCAATGGAGACATTAGGTACAACCACGGCGCAGCGCCTACGGTTGAGGTAGCGGCGTCGCCTCCGCCTTCGTACCCGGGGAAGCGCTCGGGCTCACGCTTGCCGAGGGGCTGGCCGACATGCCCGGACTCGTGCTTGCGCTCGGCGTCGGGCTCGGTAGCGCCGTCTGGTCCCAGATTGGCAGATTGGGGTTCGGCGTCCACTTCGGCTTGGGCGTCGGTTTGGCGGTCGGCTCAGGCGTCGGGAGCGGCTTCGGAGGCACGCGCGGGTCGGGGAAGCCGGGATCACCCGCGGCCGAAAGCGTCTGCGATCGCTTCCAATCGGGCCCGTAATTCGCGGCCGTCGCCGTCGGAAGGGGCGTGACGATCGGCGTTGCGTCCATATTTCCGGAATTATCCGCCTGCACGAGCACTCGGGTTCCCATCTGCTGGCCGATTGCAATGGCGATGAGAAGCACGAGGACGCCGGCGGCAAGGACGATCGTGGGGAAGCGCTTAGAAGGATCCATCGGGAGGCGCTATCATTCGGCGCCACCGTGCCGCTGACTCCTGCGCTGTGGCGCCGCGGATGAACATTCCGGTGGAGAGTTCGAACCCGGCGAGGGTCGACGTCCGGGGCACGACGTCGATGCTCCAGTGGAAGGCGCCCCGCTGCGCGTGCGGATCGCTGTAGACGAGCAGATTGAACGACGGCTCGGCGCCCGGCGCATGCATCGCTTCGATGGCCGCCGCGACAAGCTCCCCAACCCGCAGCCACTCCGGCTCGGTGGATTCGAGCAACGACCGAGCGCAGGCGTGCGGAGCGATCGAAAGGGTCCACGAAAAGCGGCTCGATTCGCGGACGAAGGCTGCGGCGACCTCGTTTTCGAGAACGAGCAGTCCGCGTTCACGCGACGCCTCCCGCTCGGCGCAGATCGCGCACGGCAGATCGGCCGGTTGGAGCGGCCAACGATCGGGGCGCACCGGAAGCACGATCATCTGCGCGTGCGGATGCACGATCGTCGCACCGGCAAAGAGGCCTGCATTCTTAAAGAGCACCGGATACGA
>JAGWST010000383.1 GCA_028869325.1 bacterium
ATCCGTTTCAGGCCCCGCGCGCCGCTATCCCAACCCAGCGATGAAGTCGTCCCACGGCGTGCAGACCAGCGTCTCCGTTGCGGAGTGGCCGAAGCCGCGGATGATCATCGCGGCGCGCTCGAGCTGCGTGAGGTCGTCGCTCTCCACGATGTCGAGCACGTCGAAGCGGCCCAGCAGCGCGTAACTCTCGCGCCAGTGAACAGCGGGGCAGCGACGCTTGATCTCCGCCGAAACCTTGTCGGCGATCGCCTTGAACTCGCTGGGGTCGGTAAACGCCTGCGGCGAGAAACGGCTGAGGATCGCATAGATGGCCATCGGGGCACCCTCCATTCGGACGATGCCCCGATCTTCGACTCCATTGCGGGAGGGCCGCCCGAGCGGCCGCTACGCCGTGGCGGTTGCCAGCGGTACGTCGCCCCGCACGTTCCAGTATGTGTCGCGAACGACGGGGTTGAAACCGGCGTCGCGGATGGCGCGCTCCAAGTCGGCACGCTTGGCCTCGTTGGTGGCGCCCGCCAGCTTCACCACCTGCTCCTCGAGGATCGTGCCGCCCATGTCGTCGCAGCCGTAGAAGAGAGCGATCTGCCCCATCTTCAGCCCAGGCGTCAGCCACGAGGCCTGCAGGTGCGCAAGGTTGTCGAGGTAGAGCCGCGAGATGGCCAGCACGCGCAGGTACTCGTAGCCGCTGGCCTCCTCGCCGCGCAGATACGTGTTGTACGGTACGTAGTACCACGGGATGAAGGCCGTGAAGCCGCCCGGATTCTCATCCTGCAGCCGGCGGATGACGTCGAGGTGCTCGATGCGTTCCTCCTTCGTCTCGACGCTGCCGAACATCATGGTCGCGGTCGTGGGCATCCCCAGGCGCTGCGCCTTGCGCATCACGTCGACCCAGCCTTCTGGGCCCACCTTGCGCGCGCTGATGCGCTTGCGCACGCGGTCCACTAGGATCTCCGCGCCGGCGCCGGGCAGGGACTTCATCCCCGACTCCTTGAGAGCGACCAGGATCTCCTCGACGCTCTTCTCTTCGACTTTGGCTAAGCCCAGGATCTCGGAGACGGAGAGCGAGTGGATGTCGACGCTGGGGAACTGCGCGGACACTTTGCGAAAGAGCTCGGTGAACCACTCCAGCCTGATCGCGGGGTTGACGCCACCTTGGATCATGATCTGCGTCGCGCCCTGATCGGCCGCGAAGCGCACGTGCTCCAGCACCTCGTCGTGCGACATCGTGTAGCCTTCCTTCGAGCCCTCGTGGCGGTAGAAGGCACAGAACGTGCAGTGGACGTTGCAGATGTTGGTGTAGTTGATGGTCGTGTCGATGACGTAGGTTACGTCGTTGCCGGGATGCATCTGCAGCCTGCGGTAGTGCGCGGCGGCCCCC
>JAGWST010000384.1 GCA_028869325.1 bacterium
CCTCGTTCTTTGTTACTACCTGCTGAGCAACCACCCGATGCCCACGCTGCACCAGGGGGAGCACTTCCCGTGCCTTCTCCGCCGTCTCGGCCACGTACGTCATCCGGTTGACACCGAACCTCGCCGACGCTCTATCGCGGCCCGACTCCTTCATCGCCTGCTCGAATCCACGGTAAACTTGCTCAACCCATGAAAACGGCTCCCGGAACGGAGAGTTCAAGTGATTGGAATGGAAGCCGAGTTTAACCGCCCACTTCGTTGACGACGGGCTCAGCGCGGCGATCCAGAGCGGCGGGTGCGGTCTCTGAATTGGACCCGGCAGTACCGTAGCCGCGGGGTACTTGAAGAACTCGCCTTCGTACGTCTGCTCGACCTCGGCGTTCGTCCAATGTCGAACCATGATGTCGAGGTGCTCGCGAAAGAAGCGGCGGCTCTCGTCTTCCGGCATATCCCGCTCGAACTGCCGCATCTGGTAAGGCGACGCCCCGCGTCCCACGCCCACGTCCAGCCGGCCTCGCGTGAGGACGTCCAGCTGCGAAACCTCCCCGGCCAATCGGAGCGGGTGATGGAACGGGAGAATGAAGACCGCAATTCCGATACGTATCCGCTTGGTGCGTTGTGCGATGATCGCCGCGATCTGAATCGGGTCGGGAGTCGCCAGAAAGGTAACGAGGTTTTGCTCCGCGAGCCATATCCCGTCATAGCCGAGTTCCTCGGCGTATTCGGCTTCCTCTATGATCTCGTCGTAGAGTTGCTGAATGGGCTTCGCACGACCGTACCACGCGCCTTGTATGAAGCAGTAGAACTCCATGCCGTTGCTCCCCTCGAAATTACGCCGCCGCCGTCCCGACGGCGCGATCGTAAACACATTTGCCACCAACCCACGTCTGGTCGACGCGCACATTGAGTAGGTCCTCGGATTCGACCGTCCTCAGGTCACGCTCGAACAGGAGGAAGTCCGCGAGCTTTCCCGGCTCGATGGAGCCGAGCTCTCGCCCCATTCCGATCGACATTGCAGCGTATCGCGTGTACATTCGCATGGCTTCAGAAACTCCGATCGCCTCATGCCCGTCGAGGATCTCTCCACTGCCGGCACGACGGCAGACCAGGCACCAGATGCCAAACATAGGCTCGTGCTGTCGGGCGTCTATGCCGATCGCATCAGAGTTGCCAGGCAGAGGAAACCCTTCGGAGAGGAGTGTCCGGAACGGCATAAGGTTCTGCGAGCGTTCTCGCCCTAGATACTCCCGATAACCGGACGCCGTGGTATGGATAAACGCCGGCTGTGGAACTGGAAGCACGCCGCTTCGCTTGAAGCATTCGATCCGCTTCGAATCCATGAAGAGGTTCCCACCGTGCTCGATTCGATGCGGTCCCCGATTCGCGTCGCGCCGTTGCGGCAAGGAGGAAAATGCCTCCAGCGCGGTGTCAAGAGCACGGTCCCCGATAGCGTGGATCAATATCTGATGGCCGGCGCGATCGAGCTCGCGCAGCCACATCTGCAGTTCCTCCGGCTGGAACGCCATCTCGCCGCGGTAGCCCGGGATCGTAGCATAGGGCTCGTGCAGCGCGGCGGCGGCCGACGTCAAACCGCCGTCGAGGAAGAGCTTGATCCCCCCTAGACGCAGCCACGCTGGATCGATCTCGCTGAACGTCTGCGCCAACGTGCCGTCGAGTGCATCGCGAAACGAGACGACGCTGGGCGCTTTCGGGTACGTAGTGACGCGCAATCTGAGGTCACCGCGCCGATACATTTCGCGCAACACCGGCAATCCGTGACCCTGAAGTGGAATGTCGCCGATACCCGTGACTCCGGCCGCTAGATAGCGCCCCTGCAGCGTTCTCACGGCGTCGAGCACTGCCGGAAACGGCCAGTCCGGAACCCCCAGCGCATGGTACATGTCGAACGTGCGGCCGGTCGGCTCACCGGTGGCTGGATCCCGCTCCAGCCGCCCGCCCGGCGCGTCGGGCGTGCTGCGATCGACTCCAAGGACCTCCAGCGCCTTTGAGTTGAAAATGTTCACGTGAAAACTGAAGCGTGCGACGATCGGGTGATCACCACTCACCCGATCGAGGTCGTGGCGATCCGGGTACCGGCGCTCCCGTAGGTGCGCGTCCTGGTAGTGGTTGCCCTGACCGAGTATCCATTCTCCAGCCGGCGTCTCTCTCACGCGCCGCCCCAGGCGCTCGACGATATCTTCGATCGACTCCACCGGCGGCGTCCGGTAGTCGACTGCGATCTCCCAGCTGTAAGCCAGGAGCTCCAAATGTGCGTGCGCGTCGATGAAACCCGGCACGATCATCTTTCCCTGGGCATCCAGCTCTTCCGTTCCGGGTCCCTTGCTCGACTTGATCGTACTGGACGACCCGACTTCCATCACGCGGCCGTCCTTGACCGAGAACGCCTCGACCTCCGAGCTGTTCCCGTCCATCGTCACCACCCGAGCGTTGCAGATGATAAGATCCGGCTTCACTCTCGCAATCCTCTCCAGCTACCGTTGTGCTCGCAGTCGCGCAATATCGCCCATGCCGCGAAGGATAGGGCCAACGGCGGCCGAGAGGCCCGCCGCGGTGTGCTGCACGGCGTCTACGATTGGTCCAGCCTTGGCGTCAGGGAGCGATTGCATTGGGAAGGATGCGCTCACCCCACCGACGACCATGCCCTCTCGGTCCCGAATAGCTGCGCCGATCGAAGAGATTCCCTCCACCAGCTCGCCATGCTGTGTGCTGTAGCCTCTCTGCTTCGCAAGTACTAGGTCGCGCTTGAGGGCATTCCAGCTCACGATCGTGCCGCTCGTCACCGCCTTCAGTCTTGCCGGTAAGACGGAGGTGACCTCATCCGTCGTCAATTCCGCGAGAATGGCCTTGCCTAATGCGGAGCCGTATGAAACCCGGCGCTCCCCGGCCATCGAGGTCACTCGAATCGGCGCATTGCTCTCCACGGCAAGCAGAATTAGGATGTCTCCACGGTCGAGTATTCCGAAGTGGACCGTACAGCCCGTGAGGTCGCGGAGCTGCGACAGCAACAGCAGAGCCGCCTCCTGCAGATTCCCTCGGTTCGCGTAGACTTGGCCCAACTCGTACATCGCCATACCTACACGATATCTCCGCGAGACGGGGTCCTTTTCGAGTAGGCCCTCCCGAACCAGCGTCTCTGCGATGTTGTACGTAACCGTCTTCTGCATGCCAAGGGCGTCGCTGAGCTCCGTGATACCGCGCTCAGGGTGGTCCGCGCCTAGCGCTCTCAGGATGTCGGCCGCCTTCACGACGGAGCGCACGTAGTTGGCTGCACCGCGCCGTACGTTGTTGTTCATCTATGATGAACGCGGTCATAATCCATGACCCTTGTAGATTACTGCCTAATCGCGTCGCTGTCAATCGTGCGGGGTCGCGGCTCGTATTCAGAGAAGATCGTTCGCCGCTCTCTCGCGCGCTGGGCGAGCCGGAGGCGAAGGCGTGGGTCCGGCTGTAGTGCGGTACCGACCCTTACGCGCGCGGGCGCAAGTCGTCGACGCGGTGGCTCTTGAGCTCGCTGCGCGGCAGGCTGCCGGGATCGACGAACTCCACGCCGCAGCGCAGGCCGACGGCGGCGCGCAAGGCGCTCGTCAGCGTCGCGGAGTCGCGCCCCCCGGCGCCGGTCTCGACTCTCACGGTAAGCTCGTCGAGCGCGCGCTCGCGCGTGACGACGATGCGGTACTCGCCGGCGTAGCCCTCGCGGCGCAGCACCTCCTCGATGGTCGAGGGGAAGACGTTCTCCCCGCGAATCGTGAGCTGATCGTCGATGCGCCCGTAGATGCCGCGCGGCAGGCGCGGATAGGTGCGCCCGCACGGGCACGGCTCGTCGGTCCACGTGGTGAGATCGCCGGCCGCGAAGCGGATCATCGGCATCGACGTACGCTCCAGGTGCGTGTAGACCGGCGTTCCCTCCGCGCCATAGGGCACGGCGCGCAGGCTCCGCGGATCGCAGACCTCCGCGTAGACGATGTCCTGCCAGAGGTGCATGCCGCGCCGCTCCGCGCACTCGCCGTCCGTGATCCACGGCGTCATCTCGGCCGTCGAGCCGCTGTCGAAGACCCGCGCGCCGAAGGCCGTCTCCAGCTGCGCCTTGACGGCGGGAATGCCGGCGCCCGGCTCGCCGGAGAAGAGCATCTTGCGCAAGCCCAGCTCGCGCGGGTCGATGCCCTCCTGCGCGGCGACCTCCGCCAGCCGCAGTGCGTAAGAAGGCGTGCCGTAAAACCCGGAAGGCCGAACCTCGCGCATCCACGTGAGCGCCTGGCGCGTCATCCCGGGGATGCCGGCGCCGAACGGAAAGGCGGTCAGCCCCAGGCGCTCGCCGCCGGCCAGCGCCCCCCACGAGCCCATGTAGAGCGAGAAGATCGAGGCCACGAAGAGCGTATCGGAGGGGCGAAAGCCCATCGCCCACATCACGCGCGCCTGCGCCTCGGCGATGCGCGACCAATCCTCGCGCGAGATCACGAAGCCCGTCGGCTTGCCGGTCGTTCCGCTGGTGCCGTGGATGTGAAACCACGTCGCGGGCTCATCGCAGGTGTAGCGGCCGAAAGGCGGGTGCGCGGCTTGCTCGTCGCGCAGCTCGTGCTTGCGCAGCACGGGCAGCAGCGCAAACTCTTCCAGCGTGCGCAGGTCGCCGGGCTCGAATCCCGCGCGCCGCCACTTCTCGCGGTAGAAGGGCGAACGCTCCCAGCACCACGCGATCTGCGCGCGCAGTTTGGCAAGGATCAGCTCGCCGCGCTCGTCCGTCGACATCGTCTCGCGCCGGCGGTCCCAATACGCCTGCTCCGGCGCCGGCCGGTAGGCGGGGTCGTAGCGCGGCGGCCAAGCCCGCAGAGCCGGCTCGATCACGGCAGCCCGATGCGCGCCCGCCGCTCGGCCGCATGGCGGCGCACGGCGTCGACCAACGCTTGCAGCGGCTGCTCCGCGTCGTAGACGGCGGCCACGCCCATCGCGTGCAGCTTGGGCACGTCCTGCGGCTGAATCACGCCACCGACGATCACCACCACGTCCTCCGCCTCACGCTCGCGCAGCAGGTCGAAGATCTTCGGCAGCACCGTCAGGTGCGCGCCGGAGAGGATCGAGACGCCGATCACGTCGGCATCCTCCTGCAGCGCCGTCTCCACGATCTGCTCGGGCAGCTGATGGAGGCCCGTGTAGATCACCTCCATGCCGGCGTCGCGCAGCGCCCGCGCCACGACCTTGGCGCCGCGGTCGTGGCCGTCGAGGCCGGGCTTCGCGACGACGATGCGATAGCTGGACGATTGCGTGCTCACCATCAGAAGATCGCCAGCTCCTTGTAGCGGCCGAACTGCGGAATCAGCGCGTTGACGATCTCGCCTTCGGTAGCGCGTGCCTTGACGGCGTCGATGGTGTAGGGCATCAGGTTTGCGCGCTCGTCTGCGGCCGCGCGCACCAGGCGCGCGAGCGCCGCGGAGACGGCGCTCTGATCGCGCTGCGACTTGGTGCTCCGCAGGCGCTCGATCTGCCGCTGCTCCCAGGCGGGGTCGATCTCGTGGAGGTCGAGCTTGGGCGTGCGCCCGCTCTCGTCGCGATACTTGGTCACGCCCACGAACTCGAATTCGTGGGCATCCTTCTTTCGCGCCAGGTCGTAGGCCGAGTCGGCGATCTCCTGTTGAAACCAGCCCTGCTCGATGCAGGCCACCGTGCCGCCGCGCTCGGCGATCTGCTCGAAGTACTCGTTGACGCGCTGCTC
>JAGWST010000385.1 GCA_028869325.1 bacterium
CTGGCCGATTGGGACGTGAGCGTCGAGGTGACTCCAGAGAACCTCAAGGCCAACGGCAAGGTCAAGAAGCTGCGCGACGGCGTGAAGATCCTCGCCGGCAACCGCAAGGGCTTGCAGCTGCCGCCGGGGCTGCGCCTGCGCGACGTGATCTTCTCCAATCCGGCCCGTGAGGCGCTGGTGGCCGCCGGCGCCGTGATCGTGGAGGAGTAGGCGGAGCCGCATGTTCAACAACCTCCGCGCCGCATTCGTCGTACCGGAGATCCGCAAGCGCGTCGGCTTCGTCTTCTTTGCGTTTGCCGTCTTCGTGTTCATGATTCACGTCCAGATTCCGAACGTGAACGTGGCGGCGTGGCAGCGGGCGCTCCAAGGCGGAACGTTTTACAACTTCCTGGGCTTCCTCTCGGGCGGCGCCCTGCAGCGCCTCTCGATCATCGCCATGGGCATCACGCCCTACATCAACGCATCGATCATCATGCAGTTGATGACCATCGTGCTGCCTGGGCTCGAGGAGCTGGCCAAGCACGGCGGCGAGGAGGGGCGCAAGCAGATCAACTATTACACCCGCTGGCTCACGTTGGTCTTGGCCCTGGTGCAGGCGAGCACCATGACCATCGCCATGCGCAACTACGGCGTCTTCTACGATAACAGCCTCTGGTTCGCGCTCTTCGTCATCATCACGATGACCTCGGGCACCATGTTCCTGATGTGGCTGGGCGAGCAGATCAGCGATAAGGGTATCGGCAACGGCGTCTCGCTGATCATCTTCGAAGGCATCATCCTCCGTTACCCGACCTACCTCAGCAACACCGTCAAGCTCGGCGAGGGCGGCGGCCTCAACTACTTGGGCCTCTTCCTCTATGTCTCGATCGCCATGGTGACGATCGTCTCCATCATCTTCATGTACCAGGGGCAGCGGCGCGTGCCCGTTCAGCAGGCCAAGCGGGTGGTGGGGCGCAAGATGTTCGCCGGCCGCTCCAGCTACATACCGCTGCGGCTGAACAACGCCGGCGTCATCTCGATCATCTTCGCGATCTCGATCCTGTTGCTGCCGCAACAGGCGATCTCGTGGTTCTCCCACGGTAACACGGGAACGGCCGCCAGCATCGCGCTCTTCGTGCAGACCTGGTTCGGTCCCAACACGCCGATCTACAACATCGCCTACTTCGTCCTGGTCGTCGTCTTCACGTTCTTCTACGCGAACGTCGTGGTACAGACCAAAGACATCGCGGACAACCTCAAGAAGAGCGGCAGCTTCATTCCCGGCATCCGCCCGGGCCAGCCTACCAAAGAGTTCCTCGACCGCATCATGCTGCGCCTCACGACGGTGGCCGCGGTCTACCTGGGCCTGCTGGCGATTCTGCCCTCGATCCTGGAGCAGGGCACCGGCGTCACGACGTTCTATCTCGGCTCGACCTCGCTGCTGATCGTCGTCGGCGTCGCGCTCGACACGATGACCCAGATCGAGGCGCGCTTGGCGATGCGTGACTACCGCGGGTTCATCAAACGATGAGCGTTCGTTTGGTATTCCTGGGTCCGCCGGGCGCGGGCAAGGGGACGCAGGCGCAGTTGATCGCCAGCCAGTACGGCATCGATCAGCTCGCGACCGGAGACATCCTGCGCCGTAACGTGCGCCAGGGGACGCCGCTGGGCATGGATGCCAAGCGCTATATGGACGCCGGCGAGCTGGTACCGGACGATGTGATCATCGGGATGGTGGAGCGCGAGCTGCAAGACGCCTCCGGCTTCATCGTCGACGGCTTTCCGCGCACGCTTGCGCAGGCGGAGGCCTTCGATGCGCTGCTCGAGCGCATGGCAACTCCGTTGACCGCGGTCTTGCTCTTCGAGGTGCCGCGCCAGCAGTTGGTCGATCGCCTCACGGGACGCTGGATCTGCCCCGCGGATCAGTCGTCCTACCATCTGGTCTTCAGCCCGCCCCGCGTGACGGGCGAGTGCGACCTCTGTGGAACGCCCCTGGTGCAGCGCTCCGACGACACGCTGGAGACGGTCACCAAACGCCTATCCGTCTACGACGAGCAGACAACGCCGCTGATCGAGTACTATCGCCGTAAGGGCAATCTGATCGCTATCCACGCGGAGCGTGCCGTCAGCGACGTCACCGCGGAGATACTCAGCGCGCTCTCGCAGCTGGCGGGTACCGGCGCGTGATCACGCTCAAATCGCCGCGCGAGATCGAGAAGATGCGGCGCAGCGGCAAGATCACGGCGGCAACGCTCTCGATGCTGATCAAAGCGGCCAAAGCCGGTATGACCACGCGGCAGTTGGATGCCCTGGCGGAGAAATCGATCCGCGAACTCGGCGGCACACCGACGTTCATCGGCTACCACGGCTATCCGGCGAGCATCTGTGCCTCCGTCAACGACGAGGTGGTGCACGGAATCCCCGGCGACCGCGCGCTGCGCGAGGGCGACCTGCTCTCGATCGACAGTGGCACCACGCTCGACGGCTACGTGAGCGACTCCGCGGTGACGATCCCGATCGGCCGGGTCTCCGCGGAGGCGGCCCAGCTGATGCGGGTGACGCAGGAGTGCTTGATGCTGGGCATCGCGCAGATGCAGGTCGGGAACCACCTCTCGGACATCGGCCACGCCGTGCAGACCCATGCCGAGCGCCACGGCTACGGCGTGGTGCGCGATCTGGTTGGCCATGGCGTAGGGACCAAGATGCACGAGGAGCCACAGGTGCCCAACTACGGCGAGCCCGGCAGGGGCCTGGTCCTCAAGGCTGGCCTCGTGCTGGCCATCGAGCCCATGATCAACGCCGGGACGCACGTCGTCCGGGTATTGAAGGACGGCTGGACAGTCGTCACCGCCGATGGTACACTATCGGCGCATTTCGAGCACACCATCGCGGTGACGGACGAGGGTCCGAAGATCCTGACGCTGCGCGAGGTGAACGAACACGAGGATGCCGCCCTCTACCGTCCACAGGGCGAGGCGGCCTAGAGGAGCGAGTGAGACCATGAAAG
>JAGWST010000386.1 GCA_028869325.1 bacterium
AACAGGGTCCGGCGGTTCATTGAGCGACGATGGCGCGTATGGCGTGCACGGGCATCCCTGTTTGCCGCGGGCCGCGTGACGGCCTGCCGGGTTAACGCGGAAGAGAGAGCCGATGCAGATCGCGGAGATGACGGTAGGATTCGCGGTAGTCCATACCGTAGCCGACGACGAACTCATCGCCGATCTCGAACCCGCGATAGCGCAGCGGCACGTCGACGATGCGGCGGTGTGGCCGGTCGAGCAGGCTGCAGACCGCGAGCGATGCCGGAAGGCGCGCGCCCAGCGTGCGCAGGACGTATTGCAGCGTTAGGCCGGTGTCGACCACATCCTCAACCACGATCACGTGGCGCCCCTCCAGCGGCAGCGAGGTATCCGTCTCGATGCGTATGCCGCCGCCGCGTTCGTGCTCTCGCGTGTACGAAGAGATGGCGAGTACGTCCAGCTCCACGGCGATGCGCACGGCCCGCGCCAGGTCGGCCAAGAAGATGGCCGAGGACTTCAGCACGCCCACCAGCAGCGGCACCCGTCCACGATAGTCGTCCTCGATCTCGCCTGCTATCTCGCGGACGCGCCGCGCGATCGTCTGGGCGTCGAAGGCGATCTGCTCCAGAGGCGGCGCCCCGCCGTGCTCGTCAGACATCCGGAGCCACCCCGTACTTGGCGAAGAGCGCGCGCACGTCGCGGTTGTAGAGCAGCTTGACGTTCACGTGCGGATAGAGCGCGCGCAGCAGGCGCACCTTACGATTCTTGCGCGTCACTAGCGACTGCTTGAGCACCGTGACCTCGACGTAGAGGTCGTAGTCGGGAAGGTAGAAGTCGGGCGTGAACGACTCGGCGATGCGCCCGTCGTCGTCCCAGACGATCGGGAAGGAGCGCGGCTCGTACTCGTAGCGGACACGGTAGTAGTCAAAGATCCGGGCGACCTCCTCTTCACTCGGGTGCGCGAACGCTCGCCGGTCTCCCATGTCCCGTGAGTACGTCGCGGCGTGGCCTCTGCCCCGCCGGCAGCAGCAGCCGGACGCGCGCGCCGCCCTGCGGCGAGCGCTCCAGCACGAGCGACCCGCCGTGCGAGACGGCGACTGCCTCCGCCAGCGCCAGCCCAACGCCCGAGCCGCAGGCGCCGCGACCGGCCGATCCACGCACGCCGAACGCCGAAACGGCGCGCAGGTCCTCCTCGTCGAATCCCGGCCCGTCGTCGTCGACGGTGAGCACGGCGCTGCCGGCGATGCGGCGGCTCTCGAGCCAGACGCCGCCGCGCGCGAACTTGATCGCATTGTGGACGATGTTCAGCACGGCCTGCATCGCGCGCTCGGCGTCGAGCGGGGCGTCGGCGCGACGGATGCGTCTACGCACGCGCACGCCGTTGCGCCGCGCCTCCAAGGCCAGGCTCTCCACCGCCGCGCGGGCGATCGGCGCAAGGTCGGCCGCCGAGGGGCGCAGTGCCGTGAAACCCGTCTCCAGCAGGGAGAGCTCGAAGAGGCCATCTACCAGACGCGCCGCACGCAGCGTCTCGCGCTGCGCGATCTCCAAGAAGCGCCTGACATCGGTGCGCCGGCGCGGCGGGTCGCTCAAGAGAACCTCCAGGTAGCCGCGAGCGGAGGTGAGCGGCGTGCGCAGCTCGTGGCCCACGGCCGTGAAGAGCGCGCGGCGCTCGCGCTCTAAGCGGGCCATGAGCAAGGCACGCTCCTCCGCTTCGCGCAGATCGGTGGGCAGCGTCGCGCGCGGGTCGAGCCAGCCCACGCGCGGAGGTTCGGCGGCCGCGGCGCGCGCGCTCAGTGCCAGCTCCACGCGCGCCGCCACCACGCGCAGGTCGACGCGACTGGGCGGCGCGGAACGGGGCAGACCAAAGGCCCCGATCAGCAGGCGCTGCGGCGTGCTGCCACGCTCTACGCGATCGCCCTCGCGCAGCACGGGCAGAAGCGCCGCGCGCTCGGCGGTGCGCGCCTCCACCACCAGCAGGGAGACCTCATGCCCGCGCTTCCGCTCGCGGGCGATCCGCGCCAGCAGCCGCTCGCCACGCGTCACGTGGGCAGCAGCTTGTAGCCGTAGCCGCGCACCGTCACGATCGCGCGAGGGCGCTGGGGATCGGCCTCGATCTTGGCACGAATGCGGCGCACGTGCACGTCCACGGTGCGCGCATCGCCGTCGAACTCGAAGCCCCAGACGCGCTCAAGAAGCGCCTCGCGCGAGAAGGCGACGTTGGGGTTCGCGGCCAGCAGCGCCAGGAGCGCATACTCGCGCGGCTTCAGCAAGACCACGGCGCCGTCGCGCCGCACCTCGCGCGCCGCCTCGTCGATCTCCAGACCGCCGGCGCGCACGACGCGCGGCATCGGCGCGGCCGGAGCTAGGCGGCGCAGGATCACGCGAACTCGGGTGGCCAGCTCGCGCGCGGAAAACGGCTTTGCGAGGTAGTCGTCGGCGCCGAGCTCTAGGCCGAGGATACGATCGACCTCGTCGCCGCGCGCGGAGAGGATCAAGACGGGCAGGTCGCGGCCTTCGCGGCGCAGCGTGCGCAGGACCTCGATCCCATCGACGACGGGAAGGCCGATATCCAGCACGAGCGCATCGATCGCCGTGCGGGCGAGTCGCAGCGCCGAGGGTCCATCGGCCGCGATCTCGACGCGATGACCCTCGCGCTCGAGCGTATACCGAAGCAGCTCGCTGATCTCGCGCTCGTCGTCGGCGACCCCAATGGTTCCCACGCGCTGTGGAGTGCCCGCGGCCGGCGCCCCTAGACATGGACCTTGGCGGCTGGTGGCCTGAAACGAGTTACTCCGCGGCAGCCGCCTCGCAGCCGCTCGCCTCCGATCCCCCCGCGTGGCGCCGTCCAGGCACGATCATGAGCGCGACGCCAACCAGGATGAACGCGGCGGCAAGGATCTCGCCCGGGCTCAAGCGCTCGCCGAAGAGCAGGATGCCCAGCACGATCGCGATGAGTGGGTTGACGTACGAGTACGTCGAGGCCAGCGCGGTCGATGCATTGCGCACCACGTACAGGAACGCCATATAGCCGACTAGGCTGCCGAAGACGATCAGCCACCCCAGGCCGAAGAGTGAGGCGGGCGAGATCGAGGCCCAACGTACATGGAAGAGCTGGCCCAGCAGCGCCGACTCGACGATGATCAGCAGGCCGCCGGCCAGCATCTGCATCGCCGTCGAGCGGGTCAAGGAGGAGGCGCCGCCCAGACGCCGCTGCAAGAGCGAGCCGAGCGACCACGAGAGGTTGCTCAATACCGCCAACGCGACCCACAGCAGCGGCAGCGAGCCGGCGGCACCGTGGCTCGCCATGCTGGGCGCGACCAACAGGACGATGCCACCAAGCCCCAGTGCCATGCCGATCGCCGCCGGCAGCGTCAGACGCGCTCCGTAGAGCAAGAAATCGAAGAGCGCCATCCAGATCGGCGTCAGGCTCAGCAGCAGCGCCGTAATACCGGTGGGGATGTACTCGAGTACCCATGCCGTCGTTGCGTTGCCCAGCATGAGCAGCATGCCGCCGCTGATGAAAGCTGCCCGCCAATCCACACGCCGCGGCGGCGGCTTGCGGGTGAGGTCGGCGACGGACCAGAGAATCGCGCCCGCGATCAAGAAGCGCAAGCCGGCCATCACCAGCGGCGGGATCGTCTCCACGGCCAGACGCATGCCCGCGTACGTCGACCCCCAGAAGATCCACACGGCCCCCACGGCGATCGCGAGCAGAATGGCCGAGGTGGAGATGCGCCGCCGGTTCGGAAATAGGGAAGCCTGCTCGCGTGCCATGACTCTCTCGCTAACCCGGCCAGCCGAGCAGACGTTGCAGCGTGAGGTCACATCTCTGAGGAGAGATCGTCCTCGAAGGCCAAGAGGCCGGAGCGCCGCGCCCGCGCGCGCAGTACATCGTAGATCACGAAGGTCGGAAAGCCGCGCCGCTCCAGCGCTCGCGCGAGCGTCGCATCGCTGCGGGCCGGGTCGACGCGCAACATCTGCGCAAGGGCCGCCACGGCGCGCTCCCGCTCGTCCCGCTCCCCTGCAGCATCGCGGCTCGCGCGCACAGCGGCACGAGCCGCCTCCGGATCGATGCCCTTGCGCACCAGCTCGGCCACGACCCGCCGGTCGCC
>JAGWST010000387.1 GCA_028869325.1 bacterium
AGGGCGGCACTCTGAGCCCCACGCTCGTGGGCTCGACGTAAGCGGCTTGCGCCGGCGATGACGGGCAATTCGCTCACCGGTCGACGTGCCTTGATCACCGGCGCCTCGGAGGGCATCGGCGCGGCGATTGCACGGCAGTTGGCGCAAGCGGGGGTTCGAGTTGCCGTCGCCGCACGCCGCGCGGAGCCGCTCGGCAAGCTCGCACGTGAGATCGACGCCGTTGCCCTTCCCGGGGATCTCGCTGAATTCGACCAGATCGGCAAGATCGTCTCTAGCGCGGCAAAGGCGCTCGGCGGTCTGGATATCCTGGTCAACAACGCCGGGATCATGCTCCTCTCGCCGATCGCCGAGGGCCGCGTTGACGACTGGAAGCGCATGTTCGATCTGAACGTCGTCAGCCTGCTTGCGGCGACGGCGGCCGCGCTCCCGTATCTGCGCGCGGGCACGGGCGGCGACATCGTCAACGTCGCGTCGATGGCCGCGATACGGGTTCCCAGCGCGGCAGGCGCGGTGTACGCCGCGACAAAGTCGGCCGTCCGCGCCGTCAGCGAGGGCATGCGGCTCGAGTTCGCCAGCGAGGGAATTCGAACCATCGTCGTCTCGCCGGGCTTGGTCGCCACGAACATCGCGGACTCCGTCTCCGACCCGGCTCTACGAGAGGGCGTCCGATCCCTGCAGCGAGACAAGGCGATCTCCGCGGACGATGTCGCGCTTGCCGTGCTCTATGCGATCGCCCAGCCGCGAAACGTACAGACGACGGAGATCACCATGATGTCCATTCATCAGGGCCGAGCCGGCGTCGGTTAGAGACTCCTCCGCATCACCACCAAGGTCTACCGCTCTCGAACGCTAGGGAGGTACCATTCATGGCGATCCCGGAAGTCGAAATCGCAAGAGCCGCTCCCGTTGGCCTAGATGCCAAAATGACGTGGCGTCGATGGTCGATGGTTTGGATGTCCGTCGGCGGTGTTCTTCTGGACGGTTACGACATCACCGTCATCTCCGTGGCACTCTTGCTGCTGAAGCCTCAGTTTCACGCAACGGCGGCGGACGTGGGCCTCATCGGTGCCTCAACGCTGGCGGGGAATCTCGTCGGCGCCGTCATCTTCGGCAACCTGGCAGACCGCATCGGCCGAAAGTATACCTTCTACTGGGACATCATGTTCTTCGTGGTGTTCGCCCTGCTGTCGGCCTTCTCGCAGAACATCTGGCAGCTGGTGCTCTGGCGCGCGCTGCTGGGCGTCGGCATCGGCGCGGACTACGCGCTGGCATCGCCGATCATCTCCGAGGTCGTGCCCACGAAGAACCGTGGCAGAATTCTCGCCGG
>JAGWST010000388.1 GCA_028869325.1 bacterium
CGCGGGCGCATCGCGCTGGTCAAGGCGGTCGCCGAGGGCTATCTGGATCTGCTCTCGCCCGGTTTCGTCCACCAGATGTCGGAGTGTCTGGACTGCCGTGCCTGCGAGGCCGTCTGCCCCTCGGGCGTGGAGTACGGCAAGCTGCTGGAGCCGGCGCGCACGCAGATCAACCGCGTCATGCCGCGCGGCCCCGTGAGCCGCGGCGTGCGCGGCTTCCTGCTGCACACGCTCTTCGGCTCGCCGGCGATGCTGCGGGCCGTCTCGCGCGTGCTGTGGTTCGTCCAGCGCTCCGGCCTGCAGGCCTTGGCAAAGTCGAGCGGCCTGGCGCGCCTGTTCGGCATGGAGTCGCTGCTGGAGCTGGCGCCCCGCATCAGCGATAGGTTCTTCGTGCCGCGCGACCAGCGCTGGCAGCCCAACGGCGCGAAGAAGGCGACCGTGGTGCTGCACGCCGGCTGCATCATGGCCACCGCGTTCGCCGAGATCGATGAGGCGAGCGTGCGCGTCTTGCAGCGCGCCGGCTGCGAGGTGCTGGCGCCCTCGGCTCAAGGCTGCTGCGGCGCGATCACCGTGCACGCCGGCGACATGGATGCCGGCCGCACGCTGGCCAAGCGCAATATCGCGGCCTTCGAGGGCTCCGGCGCCGACTACTACATCATCAACGCGGCGGGCTGCGGCTCGACGCTCAAGGAGTACGGCCACCTCTTCCACGAGGAGCCGGCGTGGCACGAGCGCGCGCAGGCCTTCGCTTCGAAGGTGCGCGACATCACGGAGTTCCTCGACGAGATCGGCATCGACGAGCATCTCGGGCGCATCGAGACGACGGTCACCTACCAAGAGCCCTGTCACCTGGCGCACGCGCAGCGCATCACGCAGGCGCCGCGCAATCTGGTCGGCAAGATCCCAGGCGTGACGCTGGTCGAGATGGCGGAGAGCTCGCTCTGCTGCGGCAGCGCCGGCATCTACAACCTCACGCAGCCGGAGATGTCGCAGCGTCTCATGGAGCGCAAGGCCAAGAACGTCGCGGCGACGGGTGCCAGCTGCTGCATGACGGCGAACCCCGGTTGCCAGCTCCAGGTGCAGGCGGGCCTGCGGCGCGCGGGCAGCGCGATGAGCGTACGCCATGTGATCGAGCTGCTGGACGAGTCCTATCGCATCGCCGACCGGGAGGCTCCTAGCCGCGATACTCCCGCCACTCGGTGACGCAGCCTGCGCTGAAGCGGATCAGCGCGCCCATCTCCGTGGCGTGCGAGCCCTCGCCGTTCTCGTGGCGCATGGCGAAGGTGAAGGCGATGAAGGCCGTCTCACCGTCGAGGACCACGTCGCCCACCACCACGCGTACCGCCGAGCCCGCCGCGAAGAAGTTACGCATGAAGTCGCGGATCTGCTCGCGCCCGCGCAGCGGCTCGCGTCCAGGCTCACGGTAGATGGCGTCGACGGCGAAGAGCGCGGCGGCGGCATCGGCGTTGCCGGCGTGCCATGCGTCGATCAGCCGTTGCAGTAGCGCGTAGAAGCTCACGCGCTCAAACGATCCTCGGCCGGCGTCTCTCCGTCGCTGCCGAGTGCGTCGGCCAGCCGTTGTAGAATGCGTCCCGTAGCGCCCCAGATGTGGTGCGGCCCGTAATCGAAGACCACGACGTTGCGCTCGCGCCCGCGCATCACCTTGGTACCGTAGCGCATGGCTCCGGGGCGCAGTATCTCCGCCAGCGGAACTTCGAAGATCTCGTCGATCTCGCCGTCGCTGCAGAGCCACGGCTGGCGCATCGGCAGGTAGCCGACGTAGGGGGCGATCGCAAAGTCGGTCGCCACGGTCGAGATGTCGGGGAGACGCCCCAGCACCCGTACCCGCGTGGGCGGCACCCCGAGCTCTTCTTCCAGCTCACGCAGCGCCGTCTGCTCCAAATGCTCGCCGTCGGCGGGGTCCCAGCGACCGCCCGGCAGGCTGACCTCGCCGGGATGGAGGCGTAGGCTGTAGTTACGCCGCGTAAACGGGAGCACCAACTCGCCACCGCCAGCGGGGACCAGCAGGGCGATCACGGCCGCCTTGCGCCCGCGAATCGCCGGTGCCGGCGTCAAAGCCGAGAGGCGCGCCGCGACCGCGTCGATATCCATAGCAACGAATCTTCGACCTGCCGCTGGCCTCTCCATGGCTGGGGTGGATGGATTCGAACCATCGCATGGCGGTTCCAAAGACCGCTGCCTTACCGCTTGGCTACACCCCATCGCGGACGCGACGGAGCGCCGTATGCACCTTCGCGGCTGCCTCTTCCTGCAAAGGCGCTCGGCGCACCACCCGGCTCACAGGTGCTAACCGGACCCTCGTCCCACAAGGCCCCGGCCGCTCACTTCGCCAACGTACCGTCCCTAAACATTGACCTGCGTGTTCATCGGGAGGTCATGCGCATGCATCTACGACTGGGAGGACCGCTCGTCGTACTCCTCATGCTTGGGGCCCTCGCCGCTTGCGGCGGCGGAGGGAGCGGCGGATCCTCGGGCACGCCCTCGGCACCGGCGACTTCGGCGAGCTCGAACACGCTGATACCGCCGACCGCAATGAGCCAGACCGGGCCGTCGTTCGGCGGCTACACACCGAACTACTGGTATCCGGCGAACAACGCCAGCCCTCTGCCCAACGAGCCCCCCGCGACGCTAACCACGTCGACGACGGCGATCGCCAATCTGCCGGGAGCGGCGATCACCGGCACCCAGCTCGCCAACTTCACGATCAGCTACTCCGTGACCCTGACGTTCCAGGGGTGCCCCTGGTTCTCACCGGTCACCGTGCCGAGCTCCATCTCGACCGCGGCTTCGCACCAGTTCTTCGAGTACACCTACGACCTCACGGCCAACACGGCGCTGACCGCTTGCAATCCGACAGGGTTCAGCGTGACGGGACAGAGCATCACCTTCACCGGCTTCCAAGAGGCCGGACCCACCCCGCCGCCGGGATCGACCGTCGAGCCCAGTACCTACGTGCAGACCTTTACGGCCGGCCACAAGTACGTCGTCGTTCTGACCGGAACATAGGGTAGGAGCATCGGCCGCCGGCGCGCGAGCGCCGCGTTCAGCCCAGAGCCTCGGCGAGCACTAGCGCCGCGGTGCGGGCGCAACGTGGCGCCTCGCGCGCGAGCCACGGCAACTGCCGCAGCGCCCGCGGATCGAGCATCGCCCTCACTGGGCGCAGCCAACGCGCCGAGATCTCGCATTGCGGCGTATCCAGGATCACGCGCACCGCCGCGATGCGCTTGGCAACGATGCGCCCGGTCTCCAGATCGGCCGCGGCGTAACCTCGTTCGGCCCAGATGCGACGGTTGTCGCCCGTGACCAGCATCGCGCCGGTCAACAGCGGCGCGCGCAACGGCTGCAATCCCAGCCGGCGCGCCGCCTCCTCCAGGGCAGCGGCCAACGCCGCATCGCAGATCAGCATCTCTCCGTCCGGGCGCAGCACGCGATCCGGAATGATGACCGCGCCGGTAGCGAGATCGCTACGCAGCCCGCCGGCCAAGCCGCAGCTGATGACGCAATTGCCCAATCCCTGCGCCGCACGCCGGCGATTGAGCGCCATACCGCCCTCCACCACGCGCACCCCAGGCGCCGCTCGCCGGGCGGCCACCGCCTCAACCCGCGTCGCGGTGACGACCGTGACCGCGCCGCGCTCAATTCGTGTAGCCATGCGTCCGGTACCACGTAACGGCACGCTCCAATGCCCCGCGCACCGGCGTGGCGTCGTAGCCCAGCTCGACAGCCGCCTTGCCGCAGTCGACGTGCATGCGGCAGCGCGACATCCGCACACCCTCAAGAGGGACGAACGGCTCGGCCTCCCGTTGCAGGTAGCGGCAGCGCAGCTCGTCGAGCCAGCCTGCGGCCCACGCGAGGGCGTACGGGATCCGCCAGCGCGGAGCGGGCAGACCCGTGACCTCGGCGAGCATCCGCCACAAATCGTCGAGGCCCAGATTCGTGCCGCCGATCAGATAGCGCTCGCGCGGCCGCCCGCGCTCCAGCGCCGCCACGTGCGCCCGCGCCACGTCTTCTACCGCCACCAGATTCAGGCCACCCGGCGGCGGTGCGGCCGGGATGCGCCCGCGCGCGAAGTCGAGCACCAGGCGCCCCGTCGGCGTCGGCCGCCGATCGCCCGGGCCAACGGGCGTCGTCGGTAGCACCAGCACCACCGGCAACTGAGCCGCCAGCGCCGCGCGCTCCGCGTCGACCTTGGACTGGTGGTACGCGGAGTGCCCAGAGGTCGCGGCCCAGTCTTCCTCCGTGGCAAGGCGCTCCGCGCGCGCCTCGCCGACGGTTGCGGAGCTCGAGGTGACCACGGCCCGCTCGACGCCCGCGATGCGCGCCGCCTCCAACAGGCCGGCGGTGCCCTCGACGTTGACGCGATGCATCATCTGCCGGTCGCGCGGCGCGAACGAGTAGAGCGCCGCGCAATGCACCAGATACCGGCAGCCCTGCAAGGCGCGCACGAGATCGCCGCTGTTGCGCAGGTCGCCGATCGCCATCTCGCAGCCGGCGATCTCCCTGCCGCTCTCGCGCGCCAGCGCGCGCACGCGATACCCCGCCGCCAGCAGCTCGCGCAGGACGTGGCCGCCGACGAAACCGCTGGCTCCGGTCAGGAAGACGCGCTCAGTTGGCAACGGCCGCGCGCACCATCTCGCGGAGCGAGGCCGTGGTCGCCAGCACGGCGGTCGGCTCGTAGCCGCAGTGGGCCATGCAGTTCTCGCACTTGGGATTCCGTCCGCGTCCATACTTGGACCAGTCGGTCTCCTCGATGAGCTCCTTGTACGTGGCGGCGTAGGGCGCATCGGACATGAGATAGCACGGACGCTGCCAGCCGAAGACGGTGTAGCAGGGGATGCCCCACGGCGTGCACTGGTAGTCGACCTTTCCCTCGAGGAAATCGAGGTAGAGCGGGCTGTGGTTGAGGCGCCATCTCTTGCGCTTACCGCCGGCAAAGGCCTCGCGGAAGATCGCGCGCGTGCGCTCCACGCCCAGAAAGTGCTCCTGGTCGGGGGCCTTCTCGTAGGCGTAGCCCGGCGAGATCTGCATCATGTCGACTTTGAGATCGTCGTTCAGATAGTCGAGCACGTCGCGAATCGACTGCGCGTCGTCTTGATTGAAGAACGTCGTGTTCGTGAAGACACGGAAGCCGCGCGCCTTGGCATCCTTGATCGCCTCCACGGCCTTGTCGAAGACACCCTCGCGGCAGACCGACTTATCGTGCCGCTCGCGCATGCCGTCCAAATGGATCATCCAAGCGAAGTAGACGGATGGCTTGAAGAGATCGATCTTCTTCTGCAAGAGCAGCGCGTTGGTGCAGAGAAAGACGAAGCGCTTGCGCTCGATCAGCGCCTCCACGATCTGCGGCATCTGCTCGTGCACCAGCGGCTCACCGCCGGCGATCGAGACGATCGGCGCGCCGCACTCCTCGACCGCGGCGACGCACTGCTCGACCGAGAGGCGCTTGCGCAGGATGTCGGTGGGGTGTTGAATCTTACCGCAACCGGCGCAGGCGAGGTTGCA
>JAGWST010000389.1 GCA_028869325.1 bacterium
GAGAACCACGATCGCCACGGCCGTCTCGTAGTAGGTCGGCCGTGTCGCGAGGGTGGCGTAGATCGAATAGAAGAGGGCCGCCGTGGAGCCCAGGGAGATAAGGGTATCCATGTTCGCCGCGCCGTGGCGCAGCTGCGAGAGCGCGCCGCGATGGAAGCCGAGGCCCACCACCGCCCAGGCCGGCAGCGCGAAGCCGAGCATGATCCAATCTTTGCCATGAAACTCCGGCACCGCCATGCCGAGGATGAGCGCGGGAACGAGCAAGACGATGCCGAGGATCAAGATCGCGCGGCTGCGTGCGAGCTCGCGCTCGCGGCGCCGCGCATCCTCGTCCTCAGCAGAGAGGCCTGCGCTTTCCACGGGATGAGCGCGATAGCCGGCGCGCTCAACCGCCGCCTCGAGCGCGGCGGTGTCGACTCCCGGCGCGTGCTCGACGACCGCGCGCTCCGTGGCGAGGTTGACGCTGGCCGACCCCACGCCCGGCACGCGCTCGAGCGACTTCGTCACGCGGGCGATGCACGAGGCGCAGGTCATGCCCTCGACGGCCAGCTCCGTGCGCCGCTGTTCCGCTTCGCGCAGGCTCATAGGAACGGCGCCCCTATTCGGCGAGCTGGTATCCGGCATCGTCGAGCGCCGCTGAGATCACCCCGAGGTCCAAGGGTTGCGCGACCTGGAGCGTCGCGGCGCCGGTCGCCAAGTCGACGTTCACCGATCGCACGCCGGGGAGTCCCTCCAGCGCCTGGGTGACGTGGCGGACGCAGTTCTGGCAGGTCATGCCTGCCACGGAGATCTTCTGAGTCACAGCAGTTCCTTGTTGAAGGCCAGGGCGTCCATCAGCTCACGGATCACGCGCTCATCCTCGCCGGTGCGAATCGCCTCGGCAAAGCAGTGCTCGAAGTGGTTGCGCAGCTCCATGCGCCCCACGCGGTCGAGCGCCGCGCGAATCGCGGAGATCTGCTTGATCACGTCGACGCAGTAGCTCTCCTCCTCGACCATGCGGATGACTGCGTCGAGGTGGCCGCGGGCCGAGCGCAGCCGGTTGAGCATCTCGGTCTTCCGCTCCGGCGGCACGTGGCGGGCTCGCCGCGGTTGAGTCGTTGCCATGCGTCAATCCTACCCCTCCTGGGGTGGGATGTCAAGCGCCTAGCGGCGAGTCGCACTCAGTGTGCCATTCGTGCGGGCATGGCACTCAGCAACTCCTCGAAGGCGGACTGCACGCCCTCGGCGAGGGTGGGATGGATGAAGATCGCGTCGAGGATCGGCTGCGCGGAGCGGGTCTCCGTCGACATCGCCGTGGCAACGACGTGGACGATCTCGCCCGCGTTGGGGCCGAAGAGATGCGCCCCCAGGATGCGCCCACTCGCCTCGTCGACCACGACCTTGATGATTCCGTCGCGCTCGCCCATGGCTCGCGCACGGCCAATTTTCGCGAACGGATAGGTCGCGGACACCGGCTTGTAACCGCTGGCGCGTGCTTCGGCCTCCGTGAGGCCGACGCGGGCAACCTCGGGCTCGGTGAAGACGGCGCCTGGGACGACCGTCGCATCGAAGCGCTCGCCGCCGCCGTCGCAGGCGTTGCGCGCCGCGATGCCTCCCTCCGCGACCGCCACATGGGTGTAGAGCTGGCTGCCGCTGGCGTGCCCGATAGCATCGCCCACGGCGAAGACACCCACGGCGCTCGTCCGCATCGTGGAGTCAACCTCTACCCATCCCTCACGAGTCGTCGCGATCCCGGCACGCGCGATGCCGAGTGCCGTAGCATTTGGCTCACGACCGATGGCCAGGAGCACCTCGTCCGCGGGAAAATGGCGCTCTTCGCCATCGACCTTAGCGACGACCACGCGCGCTGCATCGTTATCGCCTGCCTGCGCGCGTTCCATACGCAGGACGCTCGCCCGCGGAACCATCTCCAGGCCCTCCTTCGAGAGATACGCGGTAAGCGCGGCCCCGATCTCGGGGTCCTCGCGCGGAAGCACGCGATCGCCACGGAAGAGCACGGTCACCCTGCTGCCGAAGCGCGCGAACATCTGCGCGAACTCCATACCGATCGGGCCGGCTCCAACGACCACGAGCCGGCGCGGCAGACGCTCGACCGCCATGATCGACGCGCTGGTGAGGTAGCCCGTCTCCTGCGCGCCCGGAATCGCCGGCCTCGATGGCCGCGAGCCCGTCGCGACGACGATCGCCGAGGCCGCGAGGTGACGCTCTCCGTCGATCGCGAGGGTGCGCTTGTCGATGAAGCGCGCCGTGCCACGAACGAGATCGAGGCGTTCCGTGCTCTCGAGCGAGCGCGTCAAGCGGTTCACGACGCCGGCGACGACGGCGTCCTTGCGGGCGATCACGCGGGGGAAGTCGACGTCTACGCCGCGCACCGTGAACCCGAACTCGGCATTTTCCGGGCGGCGCGCGAGGTGGATCAGCTCGGCGGTCCTGACCAGGGCCTTGGTGGGGATGCACCCCACGTTCATTCAGGTGCCGCCGATAGCCCCGCGCTCGACGAGCGCGACGCGCGCGCCGCGCTCCGCGGCCGTGGTCGCGGCAGC
>JAGWST010000390.1 GCA_028869325.1 bacterium
CATCGACGACGTGCGTGCAGCGGCGAGCCGGATCGACGGGGTGGCGCATCGCACGCCGGTAGCCCGGGTGCATGCGCTCGACGAGCGTGCGGGCGCCGCGCTCTTCTTGAAGTGCGAGAACCTGCAGCGCGTCGGCGCCTTCAAGTTCCGAGGCGCCTACAACGCCCTCTCGCAGTTGACGGCGGAGGAGCGAGCCCACGGCGTGATCGCCTTCTCCTCCGGCAATCATGCGCAGGGCGTGGCCCTGGCGGCGAGACTGCTGGGGATCGCGGCGACGATCGTCATGCCGGACGATTTGCCCAAGGCGAAGCTGGCGGCCACGAAGGGCTACGGAGCGCGCGTCGTGCAGTACGAGCGCTATCGGGTCAACCGCGAGGACGTCGCGCGGGAGCTGCAGGCGGAGACGGGCGCGACGTTGATCCCCCCTTTCGATGATCCGCGCATCATGGCGGGTCAGGGTACGGCCGCGCTGGAGCTCCTGGAGGAGGTCCCCGATCTCGACGTGCTCTTCGTCCCCACCGGCGGCGGCGGTCTGCTCTCCGGCTCCGCCATCGCCGCCACGGCGCTGCAGCCGGAGATTCGCGTCTACGGTGTGGAGACGGAGGCCGGCAACGACTGGTGGCAATCGTGGCAACGCGGTGAGCGCGTCGAGATCGAGGTTCCGCAGACGATCGCCGACGGCATGCAGACCACGGCGCCGGGGCGTCTGACCTGGCCGATCGTGCGCGCGCTGGGCGCCGGCATCGTCTTGGTCTCAGAGGAGGAGACGCGCCAGGCGATGCGCCTGTTGTTGGAGCGCGGCAAGCTGCTGGCCGAGCCCTCCGGCGCGACCTCCCTTGCGGCGGCGCTCTTCAAGAAGGCGGAGATCGCCGGCAAGCGGGTGGGCGTCATCTTGAGCGGCGGCAACGTGGATATGGAGCGTTTGGCGACGCTAATCGCGTAGGAAAGCCTGGATTCACGCCATACCGTCGTTGCCGGGAGGCTCATTTACCTGAAGTAAACCACGCCTCCCGGCGCCTTGGTCTGTCATGAATCCAAGCTTTCCTTGGCATTTCGATTCACGCCATACCGTCGTTGCCGGGAGGCTCATTTACCTGAAGTAAACCGCGCCTCTCGGCGCCTTGGTCTGTCATGAATCCAAGCTTTCCTTGGCATTTCGATTCACGCCATACCATCGTTGCCGAGAGGCTCATTTACCTGAAGTTGCCGGGAGGCTCATTTGACGCGGTGCAGGGCTGAGCACGGAAGGGGCAGGCTGCGCAACCGGCGCCGGGGCTTGGCGCGAATTCAAGGCGTGCGATACCGCTGGCCAACTCGCTGACGCGTGCCGCCGCGTCGATCTCCGGGAGCTGAAGCTCGTGGGCATCGCCGTCGCGCAGGATGAGGAGGCGGCTCTGCCAATCGCGCTCGCCGAAGATGTGCCGCGCCGCCTCGCGGTAGATCGCGAGCTGCAGGGCATAGTGGCCGGTCGGACCGGCGCCGGTCTTGTAGTCGACGATCAGCGCCTGCTCTCCCAGCTCGGCGACGAGATCGACCGCGCCGCGGACGGTCACGCCGGCGAAGTCGATGTTGAAGGCCACCTCGGCGCCGAGGACGCGCGCCTGGGCGATCGGATGGCGGAGGTAGGCCTGCAGCGCCGAGCGCGCGGCGGCGAGGCGCGCGGGCGCGATGCGCGAGCGCAGGCCCAGCTCGCCGATCTGCGCCTCGAAGGCTTGCAGCAGATCGGCGGGGAGGCCCTCGACGCGGCGGCGGTTGTAGCGTTCCAGCGCGAGATGGATCAGCGTGCCGTACTCGTCGGCGCCGATTGCGTCGTCGTAGGCGTCGCCGCGGTCGACGAGCCGGGGCGGCGCGGCCGGCGCCAGCTCCGGCAGACCCAAGACGTAGCGGTAGCGGTAACGCGCGGGGCAGCGCGCGTAGGTGTCGAGGGCGGTGAACGAGAGCGCTCGTCCATCCTCGTCCAGGCTCGCCGCCTGCTCCGCGCGCCGTTCGGCCTGCTCTCGATCGTCCTGTGCGCGCAGCGCCGCCGCGAGCGACGCGCGCTCGAAGAGCCGCGGCGCGGCC
>JAGWST010000391.1 GCA_028869325.1 bacterium
AGCTGCTGGCGGAGGTGCGCGCCGCCGGCGCCCACGCGGTGGCGATGGAGGTGAGCTCCCATGCGCTGGCGCTGCACCGGGCCGACGACGTGGAGTTCGACGTGGCGGGCTTCACCAACTTAAGCCAAGATCACCTGGACTTCCACGCCTCGCTGGAGGCCTACGCGGCGGCTAAGCGCGTGCTCTTCGCCGAGTTGCTGGTCCGCTCGGCGCGCCAGCCGGAGCGCGTCAAGCCTGCCGGACACGCGGTGGTCAACGCAGGTGACGCGACGGCGCGCGCATGGCTCGCGGGCGACGCCTCGGCGTTTCCGGCGACGCACACGCTGACGTACGGGTTCCTGGGATCCGGCGATGGCGAGCCGCCGGACGTGCGTGCGGGCGAGCTGGAGATGCGCCCCGACGGCTCACGCTTCCGCTTGGAGTATGCGGGGCGCTTCGCTCTGGTCTCGCTTTCGTTGCCGGGCCGCTTCAACGTATCGAATGCGCTCTGCGCAGCGAGCTGCGGCCTGGCGCTGGGCTTTGAGATCGACGTGGTGGCGCGCGGCCTTGGACGCGTGCCGGTGGTTCCCGGACGGATGATGCGCGTTTGTGCGACGGCGCGCGAGGCGAGCGTTGGGCCGCTGCCGACGGTGCTGGTGGATTACGCGCACACGCCGGACGGCTTGGCTAACGTGCTGGATGCCGTGCGCCCGGCGACGCGCGGCCGGTTGGTGGTGGTGTTCGGCGCCGGCGGCGATCGCGACCGCGCGAAGCGGCCGCTGATGGGCGCCGCTGCGGCGGAACGTGCCGATACTCTCTATGTGACCTCCGACAATCCCCGCAGCGAAGATCCGCAGACGATCATCGACGAGGTGCTCTCGGGTGTCGGCGCGGCGGGCTCACGCGGGTTGGAGGTCTTTGCGCTGGTCGATCGCGCGGAGGCGATTCGCGCGGCGGTGTTGAGCGCCGGGGCCGACGATGTGGTGGTGGTGGCCGGCAAAGGCCACGAGGAGTATCAGATCGTCGGCAGCGAGCGCCGCCCTTTCGACGACGCGGCGGTGGCGCGTGCCGCGCTGGAGGCCTGGGGGCGATGAGGGGCGTGTCGCGCGAGCGGGTGCTGGCGTTGTCGTCCGGCCGCTGCGTGCCCGCCGTAGATGCCGTGCCGCCGGAGATCGATCCCTGTACGGATACACGCCTGCTGAGCCCGGGACAAGTCTTCGTGGCGCTGGCCGGCGCGTCGTTCGACGGCCATGACTTCGTGGAGCGAGCGCGCGAGCTGGGCGCCGCCGCGGCGATCGTTGCGCGCGAGTCGGCTCTTCCCGCAGGCTTTCCGGGGATCGTGGTTGCCGATACCACGGCGGCCTATCTCGCGTGTGCGGAGGTTGCGCGTTCGATGTTCACCGGGCGCGTGGCGGCGGTGACGGGCAGCGTCGGCAAGACCACCACCAAGGAGTTCCTTCGCGCGCTCTGCGAGGCCGCCGGTTTGGGCCCCGTGCTCGGGACGCCCGCCAATGAGAACAACGAGATCGGAGTGGGTCACCTGCTGCTGCGTGCGTTGCGCTCCGATGGCGGCGGCTCGGGGCGCCCGGCGACGCTGGTGGTGGAGATGGGGGCCCGCCACGTCGGAGAGATCGCTTCCCTGGCGCGTGCGGCGCGTCCCGACGTGGGCGTGCTGACCGGCGTCGGCGAGTCGCATTTGGAGAACTTCCCGTCGCTGGAGGCCCTGCGGGAGACGAAGTGGGGGCTCTTTGACTTCGGCGCGCGGCCCGTGCTGAATGCGGACGACGCCGCGTCAATGGCTCGTTTGGAGGGGGTGCTCGATCGCCTGCCGATTCTCTGCTCGGCCCCGCTCCCGCCGACTGAGCCGTCGCTCGTGGCGTTTGCGCCATCGCCTGAATCCGCGGCGGCAAAAGTGGAGGTGAGCCGGGAGGACCCGGAGATCGTCGTCGTTCGGTATCGCGAACCAGGCGGCGCTAGCGCGCCGTGCACCGTCGTGCGCGAGCGATTCCTCGTCCACGGGTGGCACCACCGTCTCGATCTCGCCCTGGCGCTCGGCGGCGTCGCAGCGCTGGGCGGGGACCTTCAAGCAGCCATCGCAGCCCTGCCACAACTCACCCTCCCCGAGGGGCGCTACCAAGCCATCTCGCTACCGAACGGTGCAACCGCGGTCTATGACGCGTACAACGCCGCTCCCGCCTCCACCGAAGCCGCGCTCGTCACGTTTGCCGAGCAGCGCGCAAGACGCAGGTTCGCCGTCATCGCAAGTATGGCCGAGCTGGGCCCAGACGCAGAGCGGATGCATCGCAGCATCGGTGCCTTTGCCGGGAGGTTGGCCGAATCCAGAGCGCTCGACCACGTTCTCTTCGGAGGCGACTTCGCCCACGCGCTGGAAGAGGGTGCATTGGCGAGCGGCGCGCCGCGCGCAAGAATCGGGCGCTTTGCCGACAACGCCGAAGCTACCGAGTGGCTGCGTGGGAATCTTCATCCCGGTGACGCGGTACTCCTGAAGGGTTCGCGTCGTTATAAGTTGGAGGAGATTCTGGAGGGGCTGCGCCGGTGAGCAGGTTGGTCATCACACGCGAAGGGTTACCGCAGGGCATCGTCGCTCTGCCGGTCCGCACGCGCCTCATCAAAGAGGGTGACGATCTCGCAGCGCTTGTGCGCGGCGCCATCGGCGGCATCGCGCGGGGCGGCGACGTGCTCTGCATCGCGGAGACCGCCGTCGCCATCGCACAAGGACGCTTCATACCCGCCGAGTACATCCGGCCGGGACGACTCGCCTTCGCCCTCTCGCGCAAGGCCGGCGCGCTGGCCACGGTCGCGCAGCCGGAGTCGATGCAGCTCGTGATCGACGACGTCGGCGTGCCGAAGGTCCTCTACGCCGTCGCCGCCGGTGCGATCGGAAG
>JAGWST010000029.1 GCA_028869325.1 bacterium
GCGCGATCTGGAGCACCGCGTCGCGATCGACGTCGAACTCGGCCAGCATCTGCAGAAAGCGCCTGCGCCCCGCCTCGCTCAGATCCAGATAGTTGCGGCCCAGCTCGATCGCACGGCGGCGTGCGGTGATCTCGCCGCCGCGTCCCTCGATGCAGGCCACCAGCTGGTCGCGCAGGCGCTGCTCGTCCTTCTTGGTGGCAAGCTCCGCCCACGCGCTGCGCACGTTGCTGAAGATTCGCTCGAAGGACGAGACCTCGCCGGCCGGGACGGACATTACTCCGTCATCTTACCCCGAACCCCGAAGGAGTGAAAGCGGCGCCGGGCTACCGGTCCAGCACGCTCCTAGAGATGCGGCACCCTTCCGGCCAGGACGAGATTCACGAAGAGGGGGCCCGTCAGCAGCGCTCCGACGGCGAAGCCGAAGGCAAAGGAGCCGGCGATGCGCGTGAGGCGCAGCGACCAGAGCAGCGGCACCAGAACCGTCGCGACGACGGTGACCGCGCGCAGGAGGGCGTCGACGCTGGCCACGCCCTCGGCATCCACCACCGCCAGCGCGGCCTCCGCGACGTGTAGCAGGCCGCCGAAGATCAGCGCGCAGGCGACCAGGGCGATGAGAAAGAGGCTCATCAGGCGAGGAGCTGCGCGCGCCAGTGTGCGAGGTCATCGAGCGAGACGTTGCCGCCGCAGACCAGGATCGCCGTGCTGCCCTCCCGCGCGCGCGGAACGTAGCCCGCCGCCAGCGCGGCGTAGCAGCACGCGGCCGCCGGCTCGGGGAGCACGTGCAGCGCATCCTGCAGCGTCGCGATCGCCTCGACGGCCTGCGCATCGCTCACCACGACCACGTCCTCCAGCAGCCGTTGCGCGGCGTCGAGCGTCGTCGCGGAGACGTACGGCGCGCCCAGCGTCGTGGCGATCGAGGTGATCGCCGGGAGCGTGACCGGCTGGCCGGCAACCAGCGCCTGGTGCATGGCATCGGCGCCCGCGGTCTCCACGCCGTAGATCCTCACCCGCGGGCGCAACGCCTTCACCACGGAGGCGACGCCGGCGATCAGACCACCGCCGCCAATCGAGATGATCAGCGTGGAGAGGTCCAGCACGTCCTCCAGTAGCTCGAAGCCGATCGTCCCCTGGCCCGCCATCACGGCCGAGTCGTCGTAGGGATGGATCACGCTCTGCCCTGCGGCACGCCGCTCCTCGACCACCGCGAAGGCCTCGGCGATGGTCGGCGTCAAGATCACCTCGGCGCCCTCGGCGCGCGCGCGCTCCACCGTGCGCGCCGGCGTCGACTGCGGCATCACCACGGTGGCGGGGATCTCCAAGGTCCTCCCGACGTGCGCCACGGCGAGGCCGTGATTGCCGCCGCTCACCGCCACCACGCCGCGCCGCGCGGCGGCCGCGTCGAGCTGCAGCGCCGCGTTGAAGGCGCCGCGCACCTTGAACGAGCCGGTCACCTGCAGCAGCTCCAGCTTGTAGGCGATGCCCTCGTGCGCGTAGGTCGGCGTACGGCGCACGTACGGTGCGATGCGCTCGCGCGCGCCGCGCGCGTCTTCGATCGTGGGCAGTGTGCTCAGCGTCGTCAATGGAGAAAGTACCTGTGCGTCGAGAAGACCAGCGAGATGCCGCTGCGATCGGCGGCGGCGATGACCTCCGCGTCGCGGATGGAGCCGCCCGGCGCCACCACGGCCGTGCAGCCGGCGGCGGCCGCCGCCTCCAAGCCGTCGGCAAACGGGAAGAAGCCGTCGGTGGCGCAGATGGAGCCGCGCGCGTGCTCGCCCGCGCGCTCGCCGGCGATGGAGACGGCCCAGACGCGATTGGTCTGCCCGCCGCAGACACCCCAGCTCACGGCGTCCTTGGCGATCACAGCGCCGTTCGACTTCACCCAGCGCACGATGCCCCAGCCGAAGAGCAGATCGCGCCACTCTTGCGGCGTGGGCTGGCGCTGCGAAACCACGCGCCAGGCCTCCGGCTCATACGAGGGATCCGGCTCGTCGGCAAGCACGCCGCCCAGCGCGCTGCGCACGCGCAGCTCCCCGATCAAGCGCTGCGGCAGCGACGGCTCGATGCGCAGCACGCGCAGATTCTTCTTCTTGGCGAAGAGCGCCAGCGCGTCGTCGGTGTACGCGGGCGCGGCCACGATCTCTAAGAAGAACTCACCCAGCGCCTGCGCCGCCGGGCCGTCGATCGGCCCATCCGCGGCCACGATGCCGCCGAAGGCAGAGATGCGGTCGGCGTCGAGCGCTGCGCGTACCGCCTCGCTCACGCTGGAACGGTGCGCGACGCCGCACGGCACGGTGTGCTTCACGATCGCCACCCGGACCAGCGGTCCCGCCGCGGCGATGCCGGGATGGCCGGCGGGCACGGTCGGGCGCACCAGCAGGCGCAGCGCGGCGTCAAGATCGAGCAGGTTGTTGTAGGAGAGCGCCTTACCCTGCAGCTGCTCCGGAAACGGCTGCCCGTTGGGCAGGTAGAAGGCGGCGCGGGCCTGCGGGTTCTCACCGTAGCGCAGCGGCGACTCCAACGGCATCGTCAGCGCCAGCGATCCCGGCAGCGCCGCGCCGCCTTCTCCGCCCTCCATGTAGCGCGCGATCGCGGCGTCGTACTCGGCCACGCGCTCGAAGGCGCGCAGCGCCAGCGCCCTGCGCTCCTCCAAGCTTGGATGCGTCCCGGCGTGCAGGTGCGCGATGAGGGACGGATACTGCGCGGGCTCCACCAAGACGCAGACCTGGCCCGCGAAGTTCTTCGCCGCCGCGCGGATCAGGGTGACGCCGCCGATGTCGATCTGCTCGACGGCCTCCGCCAGCGTGACGTCGGGCCTGCGCACCGCCGATTCGAACGGGTAGAGGTTGCAGACTACCACGTCGATGCGCGGGATCGCGTGCTGCTCCAGCTCGCGCAGGTGGTGATGCTTCTCGCGATCCGCCAGAATTCCGGCGAAGACTTTGGGGTGCAGCGTCTTCACGCGGCCGTCGGCCAGCGGCGGAAAGCCGGTCAGCTCGCCCACTTCTATCGCCTCGACGCCGCCCTGCGCCAGGAACGCCTGCGTCCCGCCGGTGGCATAGATCGCGTAGCCGGCGCCGCGCAGCGCACGGCCTAGCTCCAACGCCCCCGTGCGATCCGAGACGGAGATCAAGGCGTTACGCAACTCCCACGGCCTCCAGACGCGCGCTGACGATGCTGGAGATGCCGGGCTCGCGCATGGTGACGCCGTAGATGTGGTCGGCCAGCTCCATCGTCTTCTTGTTGTGCGTCACCACCAGCAGCTGCGAGTCGCGCGCGAACTCACGCACCAGGTCGCTGAAGCGGTCGACGTTGGCCTCGTCGAGCGCGGCGTCGATCTCGTCGAAGAGATAGAACGGGCTGGGCTTGACCTTGAGGATGGCGAAGATCAGCGCCACCGAGACCATCGCGCGCTCGCCGCCCGAGAGGGCCTGCAGCGCCATCATCTTCTTGCCCGGCGGAGCGACGGCGATCTCGATGCCCGTCTCGGAGATGCGCTCGGGGTCCGTCTGCCACATGCGCGCCACGCCGCCGGGGAAGAGGCGCGCAAAGGTCTCCGTGAACGACTTCTGCACGGCCTCGAACGTCTTGTTGAAGGTCTCCTGCGCGCTGGACTCGATCTCCGCGATCACCTGCAGCAGCTTCTCTCGCGCGGCGTGCAGATCGTCCATCTGCTCCTTGAGAAAGCGCTCGCGTTCCGCCAGCGCCTCCAGGTCCGCCTCGGCGTTGAGGTTGACGTTGGAGAGCCGCGCCAGATCGTCGCGCAGCTTGGGCAGCTCCAGCGCCGCGTCCTCGCTGTACGACTCGTAACGGGCGGCGACGTCGGCCTGCTCTTCGTCCGTGGCGGGATGCTGCGCGAAGGTCTGTGCCAAGAGGTTGAGCTCGGCCTCGATCTCGGCGAAGCGAATGCGCGCCGACTCCAGCGACTGCGATAGCTCGCGCTCGCGGTGCTCCGCCTCGCGAACGGCCAGCTCCAACTCGGCGACCTTGGAGGTCAACTGCTCGCGCTCGGCGCGCGCCTGCGCGGCCATGCGCTCCACTTCGTCGGCGCGCGCGCGCGCGCTCTGCGTCTCTCCCTCCAGCTCGCCACGCTTGGCGCGCAGCGCCAGCAGCTCGCCCTGCGCCGCCTCGCGCGCGGCACGCGCGCGCTCGGCATCGGTATCC
>JAGWST010000392.1 GCA_028869325.1 bacterium
CGGCTCGGCGCTGGCGACGACGGCCCTCCTCTCGGTCGACGTGGTCCTGGCGCGCCACTACCTTCCCCCGCATCAGGTTGGATACTACGCGGCGGCCTCGCTGGCTGGACGCGCGATCCTCTTCGCCATGGGCTTTCTGCCGGGGGTGGTGATCCCCAAGGCCAGCGCGCTTCACGCGCGGGGGGAGCATGCCGGCGGCGTGCTCGCACGCGCCTTGGCGTTGACTGGTGCGGCCTCGCTGGCCGCGCTCCTGGTTGTGGCGGTGGTGCCGACGTTGATCGTGCGCATCGTGGCGGGCAGCCAGTACCTGCCGGCGGCGCACTACGTGCTGCCGTATGCGCTGGCGATGGTCTTTCTGGCCGGCACCAGCGCGCTGACCTCCTATCGCACCAGCCTCCACCGTTTCCAGTACGTGGTTCCGCTGCTGGGCGTGGTGCTGGCGGAGATCGTGGCGATGGTGCTCTGGCATCCCTCGGTCGGCGCCTTCCTGACCATCCTGATCGCGGCGAACGCCGCCGCCTTCGTGGTGACCTGGTTGGGGGCAAACTCCGATCGGAGGCACGGTTTGTTCGTCAAATAATCCTGATTGCCGAACAGACAGTAGGAGTATTGCGAATCATCGGCCAATTCTTCGGGCTATGGAGCTCCGGATCGATGCCGCGCGGGTCGCGCGCTGCCGGGCCTTGGCCGCCGCGATCGCCGACCCTATCTATCGTTTTATCGCCGAGCACTCGACGGTCAGCGTCGAGCGCGCGGTGCTGCGCCTCTTGGGCGTGGATGGCGTCGTCGGGGACGGGGTGCCGCTAGCCAACGCGGTGGTGGAGCGTCTCGACGCGCAGCGGCGCGCGCACGGGGCGGCGCGGCTGATCGGCGCGGGGCTGGCCGAGACGGGGCGCGACATCGAGCAGGTAGCACATGCTCTGGCCGAGGGGCAGATGGATCCCGGCGCCCTGGACGCAACCCCGCCGGAGATGGTTCGCGCGGCGCTGCGCCCGCTGGTGTCGGCGGCGCTGGGCCGGCTGGGCGAGCGCCGGCGCGAGCGCGAGATGCTGCTGGAGCGTCTGCCGCAAGGCGAGACGCCGCTGCTCTACGTGATCGTCGCCAGCGGCAACATCTACGAGGACCGCACGGCGGCGATCGCCGCGGCGGAGGCGGGCGCGCAGATCATCGCGGTCATCCGCTCCACGGGGCAGTCGCTCTTGGACTACGTGCCCTACGGTGCCACCACCGAGGGCTTCGGCGGCACCTACGCCACGCAGGAGAACTTCCGCATCATGCGTGGCGCGCTCGACGGCGTCTCGGAGCGGCTGGGGCGCTACGTGATGCTGACCAACTACGCCAGCGGGCTCTGCATGCCGGAGATCGCGGCGATGGCCGCGCTGGAGCGTCTGGACATGCTGCTCAACGACTCGATGTACGGCATTCTCTTCCGCGACATCAACATGAAGCGCACCTTCATCGACCAGCACTTCAGCCGCATGCTCAACGCC
>JAGWST010000393.1 GCA_028869325.1 bacterium
CGGCATCGGGCCGGGACGTGGATTGAAACGTCTACGCTGCTCCGAACCCGCAGAGCGTCGCGGGTTCGTCTCGGCATCGGGCCGGGATGCGGATTGAAACGGCCGAGTCGATCTCCGAGGGCGGTGCCAAGGGGAGCACCGCCGACGTTCACTCCATGGCTTTATCGTTGAAGATGATGGTCACGCCGGCGTGCTGAAAACCGGTGTAGCGGCGTCCGCTCTCAAGCGCGGCCAGCAGCGGCTCGCGCACCACGGCGATGGCGATGCGCTCACGCAGCTGCGCGCGCGGCACCCACTCCACGTCCACCACGTGGTCGTCGTCTCCGGGCGGCCGTGGCTCCCCCTCGGCCTGGGCGCGAAAGGTAAAGTTGGTGAAGTGCGTCTCCCCGTCGTACGACTCGCTCACGTAGAGCAGCTCGCCCACGCGGATGCGCAGCGCCGTCTCTTCCAGCACCTCGCGCTCAAGGGTCTGGGTCAACAGCTCGCCGGGCTCTTGACGGCCGCCGGGCAGATTCCACAGCGGCACGGCGTGATTGCGGTAGCGGTTGGCCACCAACAACACGCGGTCGCCGCGCTCGATCAGCGCGGTACAGAGATGGATCCGGCTCACGCCATGCGGCGCCAGATCAGCGGGCTGGGCAAGGGGGTCACGCGCGGCTCCACGTGGATCGGCGCACGCTGTGGGCCTGGCGCCACCAACTTCGCGGCCGGCACGGCCGCCGGCGGACGCGGGGCGGCCCGTGGCGCCTCACCGGGGCGGGCGTGCTCCGCGGCGGGCGGGCGCTCCACGGCGGGGTGCGGCGGCACGAGGGGATGCGGCGCCGGATGGGGCACGATCACGGGATGGGGAAGAACCATCGCCACCCGCTGGAAACGCGATGCGAGCGCCAGCGGAGGTAGCGCTGCAAACGATGCAATGAGGGCGAGCCCCACAGACGCGCGCCGCATGCGGGGCGATTCGATACCCCCGGCTGGACCCTCCTGGTCGCGCCTGGCGGAATTCGGCCGTGGTTGAGGTCCAGCTCTTCGCCTCGGGCGAAGGGCGCCTGCTGGCCCTGGCGCTGGTTCTGCGGGGCGCCGTCTTCGTCGACGAGCAGGGCGTGCCGGTCGAGCTGGAATTCGACGACCACGATCTCCAGCCGCAGACCCTCCACGCGCTCGGGTGGGTCGATGGCCAACCGGTCGGCGCGGGCCGGCTGGTGCCGGCGGGGGCCGCTCTCGGCAAGGTCGGGCGCATGGCGGTGCTCCCCGGCTGGCGCGGCCGTGGTGTGGGCCGGGCTCTGCTGACAGCCCTGCTGGCCGCCGCCCGCGAGCAAGGCCTGCAGACCGTGCGGCTCGACGCGCAGACGCACGCCATCGACTTCTACCGCAAGGCCGGCTTTGCGATCGTCGCGGCTGAGTTCCTCGACGCCGGTATCCCGCATGTCACGATGTGCCGGCGTCTCTAACCGCCCGCGTCGACTCGGCGCGTTGCGTAAGTGGCATGAGCATTGGTGACATCCGAGAGCAACAGGATCCATACTTCTGCGCGGTTATCAACTACTGCTCGATCGTGACGCACCGGTACTCCGATTCGGGCCTCCGACCACGACGACGCTGGAGGGTGGATCGCTAGCCGGAAACGACTGCGCGAGCGTCTCGTCGTACTCCGTCATGCTCTTCTCGCTCGTGCCACCGTCTTGCGTCGTGGAGCGATCGTTCTTCGTGGCGGCCATAGGATTGGTTTACCCAGCCCTTCCGCGCCGCGCTCGATTCAAGTCGTGAATTCCCCCCCACCCGAACGGGCGGGAACGCCCGCGCCTCTTTCGAAGAGTTGCCCAAGGGAGCGTGCGGGCTGGCCCGCGGACCCGAGTTGAGGAGTAGGAACGATGGCGATAGCGATCGAGCGGTTGGGGCTGCTCAAGAACCAGGGGTACGTCAACGGGGCGTGGATCCCGGCGGATTCCGGCGCGACCTTCGCGGTCTACAATCCGGCGACCGGAGCGCGCATCGCCGACGTCCCCCGCATGGGCGCCGCGGAGACGCGGCGCGCGATCGCCGCCGCCGACGCCGCGCTGCCGGCCTGGCGTGCCAAGACGGCAAAGGAGCGCTCCAACATCCTGCGCCGCTGGTTCAACCTGCTGATGGAGCACCAAGAGGAGCTCGCCACGCTGCTGACCGCGGAGCAGGGCAAGCCGCTCGCCGAGGCGCGCGGCGAGATCGCCTACGGCGCCTCGTTCGTGGAATGGTTCGCCGAAGAGGCCAAGCGCATCTACGGCGACGTGATCCCCTCTCATGCCTCCGACAAGCGCCTCGTTGTCCTCAAGCAACCCATCGGCGTCTGCGTCGGCATCACGCCGTGGAACTTCCCCTCCGCGATGGTAACGCGCAAGGCGGCGCCGGCGCTCGCCGCCGGCTGCACCTTCGTGCTCAAGCCCGCCGAGCAGACGCCGCTCTCGGCGCTGGCCGTCGCCGCGCTGGCGGAAGAGGCGGGCTTTCCCAAGGGCGTCTTCAACGTGGTCACGGGCGACGCCGAAGACGCACCGGCGATCGGCAAGGAGATGACGTCCAATCCCACCGTTCGCAAGCTCGGATTCACCGGCTCTACCGTCGTCGGCAAGCTGCTGATGGCGCAGTGCGCGGGCACGGTCAAGAAAGTCTCGCTCGAGCTGGGCGGAAACGCCCCGTTCATCGTCTTCGACGATGCCGACCTCGATTCCGCGGTCTCCGGAGCGATGTCGGGCAAGTTCCGCAACGCCGGCCAGGTCTGCGTGAGCCCCAACCGCCTATTGGTGCAGGAGGGCGTCCACGATGCCTTCGTGGCACGCTTGACGGAGGCCGTCAAGAGGCTGCGCGTCGGCAACGGGTTGGAAGAGGGCGTGAACGTTGGGCCGCTGATCGAGGAGCAGGGCCTCGCCAAGGTGGTCGAGCACGTCGGCGATGCCCGCAAGCGTGGCGCCAAGGTGATCGTGGGCGGCGCCCCCAGCGAGCTGGGCGGTACGTTCTACCAGCCGACGGTCCTCACCGGCGTGACCGACCAGATGCTCATGA
>JAGWST010000030.1 GCA_028869325.1 bacterium
AGGACAAACCGGTGGCCCTTCTGTTCGGACCCGAGAACGGGGCGGTGACCGAGCGCTCGATCCAACACGCGGCCAAGGAGGCGAGGCTGAAGGGCTACGAAGCTCTTTACGTGATCGGGTTCGCTATCCAGCCCACGGCACGCCAGTTCGTTGAGCAATGCGAGCAGATCGCCGGGATTGCGGCCCACTATATCCAGGCTACACCCGATCTCATGATGGGCGACCTGCTGAAGAACATGCGGAGCAGCCAGATTTTCAGCGTCTGCGGTTTGCCCGAGATCAAGATCACGTCCAAGAAGGAAGGCAAGGATACTCGCTACCAAGTCGAACTCCTTGGGCTCGATGTGTTCGATCCTGTGAGCATGGAGGTCGTCCACCGAAGCGGAAACGACGTGCCCGCTTGGTTCCTCGACACGAACTACAACGACCTTTGCTTCCACGTCGGCCAGGCGTTCTTTCCAAGGACGAGTGCGTGGGACAATCTCAAGCGTGAGTTGAAAGCCGACTACGAGGCAAAGGTGTGGGATCATCTGGCGGGGACCATCAGCGCGCCGTTCGATGGCGGCGATCACCAGCAGATCGCGGTCAAGGTCATCGACGATCGTGGCAATGAACTCCTTGTCGTGAAGAGTCTCAAAGGCGGACAATGAGCGGCAGCGGCGGCTACGAGGTCGATCGGCCGATCCTCAACAGCCCGTTCGCGGAGCCGAAGGAGCATTGGTTTATCCGCGAGGGCGAGGATGCCCAGCTACGCCAGGGGCGTCGTCCGGCCTTGGTCTACCCCCCTCGTGATGAGCGGGTCGCGTGGGACATGAGCGACGGGACTCTCAAAATCTCGGCCGCCTACAAGCCCGCATTCGAGATGACGCTGGTCAATTCAATTCGCGAGCGGGTGAAGGAGTGGCGGAAGCAGAACTATCCTGGTGCCAGCCGCACGACCTTGGAGTTGATCCAATACTGGCGCCGCGATGGTCGCCAGACTAAGTTATTCTTCGCCCAGCTTGAGTCGGTCGAGACGGTGATTTTCCTGCGCGAGGCGCGAGCCGATTTCCTCCAAGGGATCGACGTGCCCACGGACGAACCAAGCGATCAACAGAAGGCCGACGGCACGACCGCGTTCATACGCTACGCCGCGAAGATGGCCACAGGCTCTGGAAAGTCTACCGTCATGGCCATGATTGCGGCCTGGAGCATCCTCAACAAGATCAGCGACCGCAACGATGCCGATTTCTCGGACGTAGTCCTGATTGTATGCCCCAACGTCACGATCCGCAATCGACTCCAGGAGTTGGACCCAGACAACGGCGAAGCCAGCATCTATCGTACTCGCGATCTCGTTCCCCCGCACCTGATGCCTTCGTTGACGCAGGGCCGGGTGCTGATCACGAACTGGCACGTCTTCGAACCGCAGGGCATACAGGTCGCCGGCGTCGGTGCCAAGGTTGTGAAGGCGGGCGTACCGGTAAGGGTGAGGGAGTCGATTACCATCTCGGCGGAGAAGAAAAAGACCGGCCGGGGGATCCGCTATCTGACCGAGGGCGAGCTTAGCCGTCAGGTCTCCGCCGGCCTCGTCGCCGTGCTGGGTGAGAAGCGGGATGAAGCCGGGAATCTGATCAAGGTCACAATCGAAGCTGTCCGCTACGTTGAGAGCGACACCCACCTGATCGAGCGGGTTCTGGGCCGAGAGGTCGGCGGCAAGAGAAACATCCTGGTCATGAACGACGAGGCGCACCACGCCTATCGAATCCGGCGCCCGGAGGCTGACGCGGAAGAGGAAGACGCATTCGGCGATGAAGAGGAGGCCGACGAGTTCTTCAAGGAGGCGACGGTCTGGATCGACGGACTCGATAGGATCAACAAGCTCCGGGCGATCAATTTCTGCGTGGACCTTTCTGCAACCCCGTTTTTCCTGGGACGAGTCGGCCGCGACACCAACCGACCGTTCCCATGGATCGTCAGCGACTTCGGCCTAGTTGACGCGATCGAGGCCGGACTCGTGAAGATCCCGCAGTTGGCCGTACAGGACACGACTGGCGCAGCCATCCCCGGCTACTTCAACATCTGGGAGTGGCTGAAGGACCAGCTTACCCCAGCTGAGCGCGGTGGCAAGAAGGCCAGCCCCAAGCCCGAGGCTGTGCTGAAGTGGGCCCACACTCCGATCGCCATGCTCGGCGGCCTCTGGGACGAGGTGCGGCGCGAGTGGGCGAAGAACCGCAAGGAAGACGCCCGGCCGCCCGTCTTCATCATCGTCTGCAAGAACACGAAAATCTCCAAGGTCTTGTTCGAGTGGCTCGCCGAGGGAAAGACCCCCGGCGGCCTCCCGCCGGCCAAGATCGAGGGCTTCCGCAACAAGGAAGGGCAGATAAACACGATCCGCGTTGACACGAAGGTCGTCCACGAGGGCGACACGGGCAACGCGAAGGACGACGAGGTTCGATGGATGCGAGCGACTCTGGACACGGTCGGCAAGCGGACCTGGCCATCCGATCGACAGGGGCGTCCAATCTACCCCGAGGGCTTTGAGGAGTTGGCCAAGAAGATTGGCCGGCCGCTCGATCCTCCCGGAAAGGACATCCGTTGTATTGTCAGTGTCGGCATGCTCACTGAGGGTTGGGACTGCAACACGGTCACGCACATCATCGGCCTGCGCCCGTTCATGTCGCAGTTGCTCTGCGAGCAGGTCGTCGGTCGCGGTCTGCGCCGCACGAACTACGAGATTGGCGAGGATGGCCTCTTCACCGAGGAGGTGGCCAAGGTCCTGGGCGTGCCCTTCGAGGTCATCCCCTACAAAGCGAACCCCACGGGCCAGCAACCGCCGAAGCCAAAGCAGCACCACATCCACGCGGTCGCTGGGCGCGAGCAGTTCGCGATCACGTTCCCCCGCGTCGAGGGCTACACCCAGGCCATTCGCAACCGCGTGGCCGTGGACTGGAAGACCGTACCGTCGCTGACGCTCGACCCTGGCAAGATTCCGCCCGAGGTTCAGATGAAGGGCGCGATCTTCAACAACAAGGGCAAGCTCTCCCTGAGCGGCCCGAACAAGATCAGCCAAGTCGATCTCGAAGCGTTCCGATCCCAACGCCGCATCCAGGAACTCGTGTTTGACCTGGCGGGCACTCTCACGCGTGACTACATGTCGCAGGGCCGCTACGAGGCTCCGACGCATGTCCTGTTCCCGCAGGTCGTATCGATCGTACGCCGTTACGTCGATGAGAAGGTCAAAGTCAACAAGCCCGCCGACATCAAGGACTTGTTCCTGTCCCCCTACTACGGCTGGTTGATCGAGAAGCTGCGCGACGCGATCCGCCCCGACACCGCTCAGGGCGAGGCGCCCGAGGTGCCGCGCTACGAGGCCAGCCGTGGCGATGGCTCCACGGCCGAAGTGGACCTCTGGACCAGCCGAGAGGTGCGCGAGGTCCAGCACAGCCACGTCAACTACGTTGCCGCCGATACCAAGCGTTGGGAGCAGGCCGCCGCCTACTACATCGACCGCCATCCGAACACGGCCGCCTTCGTAAAAAACGCCGGGCTCGGCTTCGCTATCCCTTACTTCCACAACGGCCAGCCGCACGACTACATGCCCGACTTCCTAGTCAGGCTCAAGGGCACCGGGCTTCACCACATGATCATCGAGACCAAGGGCTTCGACGAACTCGAAGAGGTCAAGAGCGCGGCGGCGGAGCGCTGGGTCTCAGCGGTGAACGCCGATGGCAGCAGGGGCAAGTGGAGCTACGCGATTGCACATAAGCCAGAGGAAGTCGTCACCATCCTCGACACGGTGAACGGCAAGAGACATTAGCCGTCAGGCGCGGAGGATTTGAAGCGGTACGCACCCTAAGAACGCATTATCTTGAGCTCGATAACGCGCATTTGCGAGCTCAACCGATGCTAGAGATTCGCAGCGACAGCCTTGGCCACTTGCCCCGCAAAATCCTGGCGTGAGTCATCGTAGAAGTTCAGAACGCGAAGATCGCGGTGACGACTGAAGCGCTGAACCTTGCGGACGTCTCCCGCCATCAGGTCCAACGCCTCCGTGATCGCTGCGTGGCGCAGCCCATGAGGCCTTCCTAGGCCGAGACCCCTCGTTAGGCGATAGATGCCCGTCCCGGTCAGCCTAGAGCCCTTCCTGGCGCGATCAAAGTTCGTGAATAGGGGCCCGTGCTCCCCTCCGCGTACCTCCAGCCAACTCCGGAGGACGGCGAGGGTCTTGGACGGCAGACTCAGCGACTCACGCCCAGTACGGCCCTTCCCCAGCACGGCGAGGGAGCCGGTCGCGATGTCGACGTGCTCAAGATCGAGAGAAACCACCTCACCGCGGCGCAACCCAAGATCGTGTAACAGGCGGAGTATCGCGAGGTCACGCCTTGCTTTCGGACCGAGTTTCTGTTCGAGCTCGCCTAGGACCTTCTTCAGCGCCGTCCGCCCTGGCCCGCGGAGATCGCGATCTTGCGCGGCCTTGAGATTCTGGACTTCGAGTCCCCACGTCACGAGACCCAGCGTACGTGCCAGCTTCACTAGCGCCCGAAGAGCAGCAAGGCGACGATTGATCGTGCTCGCCCTCAGCCCTCTCTTGACCAGCTGAGCCCGATACGCCAGAGCGAGTCCATTCGCATCTCCAGGCAGCATGGCGATGAGTGTTGAGGTTCAGCGCCTGATGGAATCTTTTGCCGTTTGAATTGATTGCGAATCACGGCGTTCGTAAGCCGGTAGAATGGAGGCTTATGAACGAGCAAGATAAGCCGCAGAAGGACGCCGAGACGTTCGTGAAGGGCGTCAATAG
>JAGWST010000394.1 GCA_028869325.1 bacterium
GATCTTGGGCGGGCGAGCCGACATAGAGTGTATAGCCGACGGCGTCGGCGCCCAGGCGAACGGCGTCGGCAACGCTGGCGGTGAGCGGCGAGAAGGAGTTGTCGTCGCTGGGAACGTTCGTCTTGCCGTTGATCTTCAGCACCAGTGGTACGCGGCCCGCATAGGGCTGCATGTACTTCTCGGCTAGGCCCACGTGGCAGGCAAAGCCGGAGAACTTGCCCTCGACGGCGAGCCGCAGCACCCAATCCGTATCGATGGAGTCCGGGTTCTCGAAGAAGTCGACCGGTCCGTGCTCCAGCCCTTGATCGAGTGGCAACAGCAGCAGCGTGCCGTTCGCGGGGCCGTGCTCGTACATCAAGCGATGGAGTCGCGCGCGCTTACCGAGCGACAGGTTCATCTCGTCGAAGGTCGGACGGCGGATGCTCGTCAGCATGGCTGAGTCGTTCCTTTATCTTCACGTTGCTGCGGCGCGTCTCTGCGCGCAGCCAAAAGCGATTCAAGCCGTGGGCGGGTGCGTCCTTGCGTCTTTGGCCGGAGGAGAAGATGGTCCGGATGGCGGACCCGCTGGTATGGCGGAAGCATTCGACATCGGACAGCGCGTGCGCCTCAAGCGCGACCTGGATCTCGGCGGCGAGGGCAGGGTCCCGGCGGGCACGGTCGGCATCCTCAAGAGCGCGGAGAACTCCTCCTACCTTCCGTATCTGGTGGAGATCGAGGGAAAGACCTACGCGTTCGAAGATACCGAACTCGAACCGGCCTAGGATCTCTCCCATGTCGTACTCGCTTCGCCTGCTCGTGGCCCTCGCTGCCGCGCTGATCCTTGCCACCGAATCGGCTGGCGCCGCCGGGAGCCTGGTCAGGGACACCCACATCCAGTCCTCGGGCCTCTGGCTGCGTCTGCGCGAGCGGGTCGATCCCTCCGCCTCCGCGCCGCCGCGAACGGCGGTGCTCTTCATCCATGGCGCGGTCTTTCCGGGCGTGCCGACCTTCGACCGCGATCCCGCCGACTCGTGGCTGGCCGCCGCTTTGGCCAAGGGCCTCGACCCCTATCTTCTGGATCTCGACGGCTACGGCGAGTCGATGCCGCCCCAGCGACGCGACGTGGCCTCGCTGCCGCGTGCCGTCGACGACGTCGCCGCCGCCGTGGCGGCGATCGCCCCGACGCACCCCGGCGGGGTATCCTTGGTGGGCTACGACTACGGCGCCGACGCCGCCGCGCTCTACGCCGCCGCCCACCCCGTGACGAGGTTGGTGCTGGTGGCGCCGCTGCTCCAGCCCGACCGTATCGAGGCGGAGACGGTGCTGACGGAGCCGCTGCTGCGCGAGTGGCTGGGCCGTGAGGTCACCGATGCGGTCGCGACCCGCGCCATCACGATGGCGCTGTTGGGAACGCGCGCCGCCGGACGCCGCACGCCCCCGGCCCTGCTCGTGCCGCTGGGCGTCTTCGCCAGCCTCCAGCGGCCGCCGCTGCCGCCCGCGGCGATGGGCTCGATCGATGCGCCCACCCTCTTGATGCGGGGCCGCTCCGATAGCGTCTTCGATGCGCAGGCCGCACGGGCCCTGACGGCGGCGGCCCCGAAGGTGCAGTTGGCCGAAGTGGACGGCGGTCATCGCCTGCCGTGGGAGCCCTCGGGCGTCGAGGCGGCGCGGAGGGTCGCGGCGTTTCTTTCGACGACAGGAACGGGAGTCCACTAAGCAAAAACAGTGACCCTCTGCTCAGGCGAAGGAGTGATGCCCGGATGCCGAAAGAACGTCGCAAGACCGCACTCGGTCGCCCAACGGTGCAGTCTGTCGATCGCACGCTCGACGTGTTGGAGGCGCTCGCAACGCGCCGCAGCGCGACGGGCATCAGCGAGCTCTCGCACATCGTGGGACTCCATGTCTCGACGGTCCATCGCCTATTGGCGACGCTGGTCGACCGCGGCTACGTGCGGCAGGACCCGGAGACGGCGCGCTACCATCTGGGTGCGCGGATCTTCTCGCTCTCCAGCGCGGCGGAGGTGCACCTCGATCTGCGCCTGCTGGGCCGGCCCTACCTCGAGCGCCTGATGCGCGCGACCGGCGAGACCTCCAATCTGGTGACGCTCGCCGACGATGAGATCTGCTATCTGGACCAAGTGGAGTCGAGCCATCTGGTCAAGATGTTCACCCAGCCCGGCACGCGCGCGCCGCTCTACTGCACCGGGAGCGGAAAGGTCTGTCTGGCCTTCCTCGCCGACGATCGCCGCCTCTCCTTGCTCTCGCAGCGCATGCGCCCCCGCACGTCGCACACGATGGTCGAGCGCGATCAGATCGAGCGCGAGCTGACGGAGATCCGGCGCCTGGGCTACGGTTTCGACAACGAGGAGATGGAGGAAGGGGTGCGCTGCGTCGCCGCGCCGCTCTTCGACCGCCGCGGTCAGGTCATTGGCGCGCTCTCCGTCTCCGGCCCCACCACGCGGATGAGTCCCGAGAAGGCGCAGACATGCATCGTCCCGCTGCTCACCGTTGCGCGCGAGCTCTCGGCGCAGCTGGGCTACGGCCAGCAGCTGGTTCCCGACGCGAGCGCCCCGCAGCGGGCACGCGTAGGAGTCGCGGCGCGCTGATCTCCCCTGGGCCGCCAAGGTAGCGCGAGGACCGGCTGCAGATGGCCGTGCTTGCCGTTATCGACATCGGTACCAACTCGATCCATCTCAGCCTGGTCGAGGCCGACGAGTCCACCGCTACGACGCGCCAGTTGCGCAAGGAGCGCGAGATGGTGCGTTTGGGCGCCGGTGAGGCGCTAAAGAAGCGGCGCATCTCGCGCAAGGCC
>JAGWST010000395.1 GCA_028869325.1 bacterium
GGCGCCGCCCAGCGGGGTCGCCCCGGTGGCCACGGCCCGCACGCGATTGCGCCGCGCGTCCACCTCCACCGCCACCTGCACGCCGGCGGGATCGGCGCCTGAGCGCACGGCGGCCGCCTCGGCCTCGGCGCGCACGCGCACCACGTCGTCGGGCGCCGGGTCGACGATCGTGCGCTCGATGACGTCGCGCACCAGCGCCAGAGCGACGCCGATCGGCGAGATCACTTCGTGGTTGCGGGCCAGACGCCACGGATGGCCCAGGCGCTGGGCGACGTACGGGATCAGCGCACCCGCACCCCCGCCGCCGCCGACGATGGTGACCGGCGGCGCCAAGGCGTAGCCGCGCGTCAGCGCCGCAACGGCCGCTCCAAGGCGCTCCGTTGCGAGATCCATGATGCGACGCGCCAGGGACTCCGGATCGCTCCCCAGCGCCCGCGCGGCACAGCGAAAGGCGGCGCGCGCCGCCTCACCGTCGTCTCGCGCACGTGCAAAGGCGTCGGCGGGGACCGTGCGCAACGCATTTGCCGCGCAGGTCGGCGTAAGCGCGTACTCCTCGCCGTCGGCGCCGCGCAGCGCAAGATAGCCGCCCTCCACGGGCGTCGGCTCCGCCGCCGTAAAGAGCTCGCGGGGCGCGAAGCAGGCGTAGCGCAGGCCCGCGATATGCGCGCTGCGCGGGCCCAGCTCCGCCACGGCGCCGTCGCGCAGCCGCGCCAGCGTACCGCCGGCGATGGAGAGCGTTCGCACGTCGAGCGCCTCGACGTTGGTGCGCGCGCCGCCCACCGTCGCCGCGCGCGTCTGCGGCCGGCCGTCGACGATGGCGCTGCAGTCGGAGCTGGTGCCGCCGACTTCGACGAAGATGCCCTCCGAGAGACGCTCGTGAAAGAGCGCGCCAGCCACGCCGGCGGCCGGCCCGGAGAGCATGGTGGCGATGGGGCGGCGCTCCATCTCTTGCGCATCCATGACGCCGCCGTCGCTGCGCATGATCATCAGCGGCGCGGGCACGCCCGCGCGCTGCGCCGCGTTGGCGGTCATGCGTGCCGTACGCACCATCGTCGGCAGCATCGCGGCGTTGATCACCGCCGTGCGTGTGCGCACGCGCAGGCCATAGAGGGCGCTGACCTCGTGCGTGGCGGTCGCGAAGCCGATCTGCTCGCGCGCCGCGTCGGCAAGGTGCCGCTCTGCCGCTGGGCGATCGACGGAGAAGGCGCCGGCGGCGACGATCGCCTCCGCGCCGGCGCTCCGCAGCGTTGCGATCGCCGCGCGCGCGTCGGTGCCCCGGCGAGCGGAGAGCCATGCGTGCAACGGTCGAATCTCCACGCCGCTGGGCAGATGCAACGGCGGGACCCGGGTGGCGAGTCGCGCCAGCGCCCCTTCGAAGCCCGAGCCAAAGGCCAGCACGCCGACGCGCGCGAGATCGCCCTCCAGGAGCGCATTGGTAGCCTGCGTCGTCGAGTGCGCAAGAAAGACGACGTCGGCCGCGGCGATCTGCCAGGCGTCCAGCGCCGCCCGCAGGGCCTCCACGATTCCATGGGCAACCCCTTCGGCCGCGCGGTGCGTGGTAGGAACCTTCAGCGATCCTATCAGCGCGCCGCTGCCGGCGTCGATAGCGACGACGTCGGTGAACGTGCCGCCGACGTCGATGCCTAGGCGAACCCTCAAACCAATCCGGCGACCGGCTAAGAGGTGAAGGCGACGCCGTCGACGTGGATGGCGTAGGAGAGCAGCGCCGGCTCGGCGCGGAAGCCTTCTGGAGATGAAGCGTCGGGGACGACGGGGACCAGCTTCCAGAGCAGATCCACACCGTCGAAGACCGGCAACGGCGCAAGGGAGACCGGGGCGGGTCGCCCTGGAATCGAGGCCTGCATCGTTCCGACCGACGACATGTCGACGGCGGTACCGTCGATCGTCGTGACGATGAGAGCGGGCTCGCCCTCCTCCGCGTTGTGCCAGTCGGCGGCCTGGAGCGCGTTCGCGTAAACGTCATACGATGCGAGCGGCACTAAGATCAAGCGCTCGCCGTGACGATAGACCGCGAAGACGTGGTAGTCGTGTCCCAACGCGACCCTCCTGATGCAGACTTTCTGCCCAATCGCCAATAGTCTTTCTCCCCATCTATCGGCTCGTGGGGCACAAAATCCAGCCCGCGGGGTCCACTCCCAAAAGAGCGTCGCTCAGCTCTGCAAGAAAGCGCTCGAACACCGTTCGATCGAGCCCTCAACGCCTGGCGGCACGCTCAGCGCGGTACGAGCGGCGCACCGAGCGCGACCTCGAAGCGCCTCTTGCCGCGCTCCAACACGAAGGTGTGAGGGAGGCCGTCGTAAGCGCGCCGCTGCGTTTGAAAGGTGCCGTACTCCCACCACGCTTTGCCGTCCAGCTTCTGCATCACGTCGCCGCTGCGGATACCGGCCTCCCACGCCGGGCCGCCGGCACGCACGGCGATGCGCATCTGGCCGTCCGTGCTCTTGTAGAAGCTGTAGAGATAGGTCGGCGGATCGCCCGCGATCGAGGCCAGGCCCTGGCTGAAGAGCCGCCGCGCGCGCTCACACTCGACGTGGCGCCAGATATTGGCATCGGTGGTCGCGCGGCGCGCCAGCGTGCGCAGCGCCAGCATTACCTCGTCTCGCGAGGATCCGTTTGGCAGCAGGCGCTGCTCCGTCCACCGGTCCACCTGCCAACCCGCGCAGTCCAGCAGATCGAAAGTGACCTCTACCATGATGCCGTCTTCGTACGACGTGTCGTCCGCCTCCACGCGCACGTCGGCTGCAAATGGCTTCACGCGGCAGTCGCTCGCGGCGGCGTCGCCGTCGTACGCCAGCGGACGAAGCCCACTCCAGGTCTGGTCGATCGCGCGGTAGACGGCGCGCGCAGCGACGGTGGCATCGCCGCCCGTCGCTGGCGTGACGGCGACCGTTCCAGCTGCGCTCGGCGGCGAGAAGAGCCCCGCCAGTGCGCCGGCCGCGCTGAGGACCAGCGCCAACCCGAGCGGCAGCATCATAAGTGCAGCACCAGCGCAGCGGCCAGGGCCGTCGCGATGGCGACGGCGGTTTGGAAGGGCAGCGTGAGCTTGGTGATACGCTCGACGTCCACCCCCACTTGATTGGCGACCCAGACGTTCTGCGTGTTGGTGGGATCGCAGACGTTCTGGACCTGAACCACCGCCAAGACGGCCGCCGCCAGCGCGACGCTGGAGAGCGCCCCCTGCTGCGCGAGCACCGCGAAGATGGCCGCCCCGACGCCGACCGGATTGAGCGGACCACGATAGAGCACCAACGGCGAGACCAAGCCAAAGAACACCACGTAGGCGATCGCATGGCGCGGCGCGACGCGAGCGACGACCGGCGCCAGCGCGTCGTGCACCTGCGGCAGCGCCGTCACCGCCAGCAGCATGCCGATGCCCATCATCAAGAAGACGGCCGGCGCCACATCTTCGATGCCGCGCACGGCGCTTGAGACCAGCGTCTGCACGGCATCTCGCGGGCGAACGACCAGCGCGGCGTAGACGGCGGCGATGGCGAACGCCGGCACCGGACCCCAGGCACCCCACTTGAAGACCAAGATGAGGATCAGCGGCAAGACCGGCGCGATCAACGCCGGCCACGGGACGCTGGGCGCGGCGGCGGCAAACGGATCGTCGAGCGCCAGCCGGGCGAAGCCGCGCTCGCGGCGCGCGCTCACGAAGAGAAACGCGGCGAGAGCGAAGACGGCAAAGACGAAGACGACGGGCGCGATGGCGGAGAACTGCGCATTGGTGGAGCCGACGATTCCTCCGTAGAGCGTCCAGAGCGCAACGTTGAAGATCGCCCCCAACGCGAAGAAGAGCAAGAAGGCACAGGCGGCGGTCTCGCGGCGCACACCCACCGAGAGCATCACCGGAAGCGCGATGCCGCCCACCATCACGATCGCGCCTAGCCCCGTCAACGTGGTGAAGAGCGCGGCCACGGCGAGGCCCAGCGAGACCACCACCGCGTACGGGCGATCGCCGCCGAGCTCCGCCGCTCGAGAGACCAGGTACTCCGCGATCCCGCTGCGCATCGTGACGCGGCCCAGCAGCGCGCCGAAGATGACGGCCACGTATGCCGGAGCGATGCGTCCGGAGGTGCCCTCCCCCAGCGCCTGCAGCAGGTGCGGCAGCGGCACGCCCGCCACCAGCCCCGCCGCCACCGCCACCAGCGGAACCGCCAGCAGCGCGGGCAGCGCGCGGCGCCACATCAGCAACGCGGCGGCGACGAAGATCGCCACGAGCGCCAGGCCTGTGATCAAGGCGTCTCGTTCCCGGCGTCGATGCCGGCAAAGAGCGCGGCGCGCGCGGGCAACGCACGCCCCTCGCGATAGTAGCGCTCGCGTGTCACCACTTGAAGCCGGTCCTCCATCCGCAAGACCTTGGTGCGCCACTCATCGTAGCGCGACAGCACGTTGGGCAGATATGCCGGACGGCACTCCACCCCCCACGCCTGCGCGTACGCCGCGCGGATCGCCGTTAGATCGTCGCGCCACTCCCAGAGCAGGTAGCGCGCCAGGAAGAGATCGTGGAAGACGCGCGCATCGTCTTTGCCGGCCGCCTGCAACGCGTCGGCATAGTAGGCGTCGAACTCGCGCGCGATCTCGAGCTTGCGCCCCAGAAAGTCGTAGCGCATCGCCGCGACTCGCATCGCCTGCAGCGCATCGGCGTGCAGCGGGGGCGGGGCCGGATGGGTCTCCAGGTCCTGGAGCACACGCTCGGCGTCGCCGCGCAGCTTCACTACGTCCACCTCTTTGGCGAGGCGCTGGCGAACGCGAAAGGGATCGGCCCAGAATTGGTAGTCCGAGGGGTCCGTGGGCTTGGTGAGCAGATCGTCCTGCGCGGCGCGCAGACCCTGGATGTCCTCCATCAGATGCGGATCGGTCGTGCCGAAGAATGCCCAGGCAAAGCGCTGGTCATAGGCTCTGCCGTCGATGGGCGCAGGCTGCCACGCGGCGGTCAGCGCGAAGAGCACGGGGTACCACGTGCTCGAGAAGAGGCTCTCGCCGTCGTCGTGCCATACGGTATCGAGCATACCGATGACGCCCGGCGTCGCCTGGCCGTCGCGTACGAAGTTGGCCGCATCCGCCTTCGCGGCGGTAATGTTGGGGTAGATCTCGCCCCAGTTGTTCGCGCCCGGCGCGACCAGCTGCTCGACGCC